>JARIAN010000064.1 GCA_029257865.1 Phocaeicola sp. | reverse complement strand
AGAAGAATCTGTCAAAAGATAATTCAAATCACTATGTTTCACTCCATCGACATTTACATCGTTTTTCCATATATCAAGGGCGATAAACGATTTAATCTCCGGAAATTCGTTTTTTATATTCTGAAGTTTTGCATATGTATTTGAAAACGAATATCCTGTTTTGCTTATAGAAGATGGATTATAAAGTAAAAATCTACTGTCAGAATCTTTATACTGACTATCGTAGGTTGTTTCATACTGAATCCATATGAGGGATAAGGCAAAGCAGACGAAACCGACTGCCAGGCCGAAGATACTGATGAACGACTGCATCTTGTATTTCATCAGGTTACGGATACTGATTTTCAGGTAATGTGTGAGCATATTGTTATTCTATATTTTATTCTACTTTAATTGACTCTATCGGGTCTATCTTAAACAAGAAGTATGCCTGTATGCCGATAGATACTACAGCTACTACCCAAATTACAACAAATGGCAAGATGAAATCAATCACACCGAATGATACATGGTAGGCAAATTGAGTAAACCAATCTGTCAACCAGTAATATGTCAACGGTAAAGCCACCAGGTAAGCAATTACGGAATAGGTGCTGAATGGTTTGTTTAATAACCAGAGTATCTGCCAGCGACTTGCACCATGCAATTTACGAATGCTGATTTCGCGCACACGCTGACGGGTGGCATACCATGAGATTCCGAACAAGCCGAACAAGGTGAGCAAAAGGCCAATAATAGTATAGAATGTCAGTATCTGAGTGAATTTTACTACTTTGCTATTGCGTTCCATGAATAAACGATGCATATCTGTATAGCGGAATATTCCATCATTATTCATTTCTCTCCATATCTTTTCTATTTGTGCAATAGTTTCAGTGCGGTTCTCTTTCTTCAGACGGATAACAAGAATGTTGGCCTTTTGTTGTTTTTCGAAAGATAATAATTTTATCTCAGCTGGATTGATATCTTTCTCTATCGAATTGATCGGAAAATCATGTACTATACCACCGATAACGTACAAAGAATCTGCAAATTCATCAAACTCTTTCAAACTGTGTCCAATAGGATTTATACCTTCAGGAACAAGCATCCGTACATAAGTTTCATTAACTAAAACCGGATGGGCCATTTCCTCTTGCAATTGTTCGGGCAACTTACCCTCTATTTGTTCAATACCTAATGTTCGAAGATATTGACAGTCTCCATTTAGTATCATTGAGAACGAACGGACTTCAGAGCCATCAGCTTGCTTCACCAATAACTCTCTGATAGAGGAGTTCAGCATCATTTCTGTAGATACAGACATTGATTCAATTCCTGGCACTTGTTTTGCCAATTCATTTTTCAATGGTTCAGTAGGACCTCCGAAACTATCACCTATTTCAATGCATCCGTCATAGATAGAAGCTTTTTCGATTACCAAATTCTGTTGTTTATATGCCATCAGCATTGAAAGAATCAATCCGCATGAGATTGCAAACTGTACTACGACTAATATAGCTACGAATCGTTGTTTATTACGTCCGCTATAAGCAATCTTGTAATCGGTATACGACAGATGTACTAATTTATAGCTCATGTACCAGGCAGGAACAAAGGCTATCAATAATAGAAACCCTAAGAGCAGGGGCAACATTTGTCCGCTAAAGAAGAATGTCATTTCCAAACGAGCATCTAATGTTGAATTGAATGATGGCAGTGCCCAATTGATAAGTACTATTGACAATATAAATGAAATTCCTACCGTAAGCACTACATCTCCAAAGAGTTGCATACGGATATCCTTCATATGACCACCCATCAGTTTCTCAATATACACCATCTTCAGTTGTTGAATCAATCTGCTGAGGCTCATGTTGGTATAATTGCAGCAAGCTACCATTAAAATCAAGAAAGCAGCAAACAAGCCTATGTAAAGTAAGCGTGATTGTGTCTGATGAATGAAAGGCAATGATTGCTGAGGTGTTCCTTTGGTATCTATAAAATAAAGATTTTCTAACGGATCGATGTAGTATTTCAATCCTGGTACCATAGTAGGGATAGAAGCATCGGTATTGATAGTATTAGCTACTTGTTGCGGGTTCACTCCGTTTGCAAGTTTCAAGAAAGCAGTTCCTCCCCAATAATCAGAAGGAAGAGCAGTTAGTATATCATATTTCAACAAAGACTGACTTTGTTCCTTGAAGATAGCTGTCACTTCAAAGGTGTGTTTTGCAGATTCAGTTATTATCTCAATTTGCTTACCTAATGGGGCTTCACCACCAAACAAACGGTCGGATAAATGCTTTGATAAAGCTACCTTATTAGGCTCAACCAGCATACGGGTAATATTTCCAGATATAACTATAGGTGGAAAGAAAGTGTTCAGTGTGGAATCTACTGATAATCCAACTACTTCTTTCACTACTTGATGTTTATATTCAACAGTCTGAATGGCCATATGTTGTATGCGCATAAAGTCTTCCACACCTGTAATCTTCTCTTTTATATTTTGCGGAATTTCTTTCGTCACATAAGCTACTTTTCCACCACCTCCCATCGGGTCATCCTGGCGAAGACAGAATACTCTATCTTTGTAAGGATTGTTATTCTCTATGTTAGAATCGTGTACAAAATAAGTAAGCAACAGATTGGTACAAGCCAATCCTATGGATAGACTAACTATTGATACTAAGAAGAAAAGTTTGTTCCTCCACCAGTTGCGAACAATTAACTTTATAAGATACTGATATTTCATAGTTTTATTCTGTTTTTTGTAAGTTACAAACAATGCTTTTATTTATTTGAGCAAAACTGAGTTATTCATTCATAGTAAGTTCCGGTGGTACTTGAGCCAAATATCGACCTGATTTCATCTGCAATGTGACCTGTGCTATTTCATCTTTTCTTTCGAAACAGTCATCGGTAGCATTGATGAAACGACTGATATAAAGGCATACACTGAAGCAAAACAGAGCCAGTCCCACACCAACAATGACAATGAGGTTCTGTGTTTTGTATTTCATTAGCTGACGGGCAGCTATCGTTAGATAATGTAGTATCATTTTTTCCGATTTAGCACATTTAAAGTATCCGTTGGCAGATAGCTGTTTATGCCAACGGATAGCTTCTTCATCCAGTTCTTTTACATTCTGACTTCGCTCACCACTTCACCGTCAAACAAGTTGATAGTGCGTTGAGCATAACCGGCATCGTGC
>JARIAN010000061.1 GCA_029257865.1 Phocaeicola sp. | reverse complement strand
TTTCCATCAGGTCCAGTACCTGCTCTGCCGAGAGTTTTTTGATACCGAAGTCATCGAGGATGAGAAGATCAAACTGTGACAGACGTTCAAATAGTTTCGGTAATCTGCTTTCAATACGTGCCATAGTCCTCCTCCCCTACAAGTGATGTAAAAAACACCTCAGGCACAATGGCTGGAGGTATTTTTCATTTTTATCTCGGTTTGTATCAATATTATTACTAACTTTGCCTAGCAAAATAAAATCATCAACAAAAACATTCAATATATGAAGAAACTATTATCCTTACCACCCAATTTGGTGGACTGCTTTCACGATATAGAACATGCAGACCGTAAGGAATGGTTCTGCACCTCAGACCCTGTGGGATGTAAACTGGGCTCGGGAGGTGGTACTACCTGGCTGCTACAGGCCTGCATGGAAAATGACAAGGTTACAGATTCCTCGCAATGGCTGGCTCAGGAAAAACGAATCTTACTCCATGCCGGAGGTCAGAGCAGAAGATTGCCTTCTTATGCTCCTTCGGGAAAGATTCTGACTCCAATCCCTGTTTTCCGCTGGGGAAGAGGACAAAAACTTTCACAAAACTTACTCTCACTGCAGCTCCCTCTCTACGAGGAAATCATGCAAAAGGCTCCGGAAAGTCTGCATACGCTGATTGCAAGCGGTGATATCTATATCCGTGCCGAAGAACCGCTACAGGCTATACCGGAAGCGGATGTGGTGTGCTACGGTCTGTGGGTAGACCCTAGTCTGGCAAAGAACCACGGAGTATTCGTGATGGACCGTAAATCGCCGGAGAAACTGGACTTCATGCTACAGAAACCGAGCATAGAGAAACTGGGGGAACTGACGGAAAATTATCTGTACCTGATGGACATCGGGGTGTGGCTGCTGAGCGACCGCGCCATGAAACTCATCATGAAACGCTCTATGAAGGAGGACGGCAGTATAGGTTATTATGATATGTATTCGGAGTTCGGACCGTCGCTGGGTGCTCATCCTGCCATCGTAGACGAGGAACTCAACCAGTTGTCGGTGGCTATTCTGCCTCTGCCCGGCGGTCAGTTCTACCACTACGGCACAAGCAGGGAGATGATTTCATCGACTCTGGCTGTGCAGAACCTGGTGGTGGACCAAAGGGAAATCACGCTCAACAAGGTGAAACCGCATCCTGCCATGTTTACACAGAACGCCTGCATCAATGTGGAACTGAACTCGAATAATGCTGAACTGTGGATTGAGAACAGCTTCATCGGCAAGAACTGGACCTTGCACGGCAAGCAAATCGTTACCGGTGTGCCCCAGAACGACTGGACACTGGAACTTCCACAAGGTACCTGCTTGGATGTAGAACCGATAGATGAAAAGGATTTTGTGGCACGACCATACGGATTCAACGATGCCTTCAAGGGTAAGTTGGATGATGACTCGGTAATGTATCTGGGTGAACCGATGGCTGGATGGCTCGCGGCTCGCGGACTTGAAGCCGAAGGAATAGAAGGTGGACACGACCTGCAGGCAGCACGTATCTTCCCGGTTTGCAGCGACATGGAGGCGATGGGAAAAGTCATCGACTGGATGGTGAACAATCCGGGGAATATGGAAGGAAAGGACATTTGGATGCAAGCCCGCAAGCTGAGTGCAGATGAGATTTCTACCTTTGCCAACTTACGCAGACTGGTGGCACAGCGTGAGGAGTTTCGCAAACAGAACTGGAGCGTGCTGGCCAAGAACCATAAAAGAAGTGTGTTCTACCAGTTGAACCTGCAGGACGCTGCAGAGGAGTTCGCCGCAAAAGGAATTGAACTGCCGGAACCGCTCACCGAGAACGACCAGCTCATCAAACGGATAGGCGATGCCATGTTCCGCTCACGCACCTTGAGCCTGAAAGGTGACACCGATGCATCTGCCAAGGAGGAGGAAAAGGCTTTCACCCTGATGAGGGAAGGACTCACCGCCAGCGAGAAGCACCGCCAGCTCCCCAAGATGTCGGTCTACTCCGACCAGATTGTATGGGGAAGAAGCCCGGTACGTATCGACTTGGCTGGCGGATGGACGGATACTCCCCCATTCTGCCTGAGAGAGGGAGGAAATGTAATCAACCTGAGCATCACTCTGAATGGTCAACCGCCATTGCAGGTCTACGTAAAGCCCAGCAAGGAAAAGAAAATCATCCTCCGCTCCATCGACCTGGGAGCGATGGAAGTCATCACCACCTTTGAAGAACTGCGCCGGTTCAACGTGGTAGGCTCACCTTTCTCTATCCCTAAGGCTGCGTTAACACTGGCCGGATTCCACCCCGACTTCTGCAAAGAACAGTTCCGCTCACTGGAAGAACAGCTGGAAGCTTTCGGCTGTGGTATAGAGGTGACGCTGCTCTCTGCCATACCTGCCGGTTCGGGTCTGGGCACCAGTTCAATCTTGGCAGCCACCGTACTGGGAGCGGTAAGCGAGTTCTGCGGTCTGCACTGGGACAAGCAGGAGATAGGAAGCCGCACGTTGGTGCTGGAACAGCTGCTCACCACAGGAGGCGGATGGCAAGACCAGTTCGGAGGAATCCTGCCGGGCATCAAGCTGCTGCAGACAAATCCCGGATGGAAACAGCAGCCGCTGGTACACTGGCTGCCCGACACGCTGTTCACCAGCCCCGACTACAAGAAATGTCACCTGCTCTACTACACCGGCATCACCCGTACAGCAAAGGGAATCCTAGCTGAAATAGTGAAAGGAATGTTCCTGAACAACACGAAGCATCTGGACCTACTGCGACAGATGAAGCAGCACACGCTGGATATGTATGACGCCATCCAACGCAACAGCTACGAGGAAATGGCCAAACTCATCGGAACGACCTGGCAACAGAACAAACTGCTGGACAGCGGAACAAACCCGGAAGCGGTGCAGCAAATCATCGGCAAGGTGGAAGACCTCTGCATGGGATACAAACTGCCGGGTGCTGGCGGTGGAGGTTATCTCTATATGGCAGCCAAAGATGAGGAGGCAGCAGCCCGCATCCGACAAATACTGAACGAAAACCGACCGAACGACAAAGCACGATTCGTGGAAATGGCACTTTCGAACACGGGACTGGAAACTTCGCTCAGCTAAACAAACGATAACAAGACAGTAAACTGATTTTTAAATAAAGCGGACGGGCTTTTCAAACTCAGAAGGAGCCTTGTCCGCTTTTCTCATGATATCAACAATATGGCAAAACTAGTACAAACTAAAGATGGGGTGAACTATCTGGTTCCTTTCATCCTTATCACAAGCCTTTTCTTTCTGTGGGGCTTTGCACACAGCATACTGGACGTATTGAACAAGCACTTTCAAGATACAATGGAGATTACCAAGACACGCTCGGCTCTGATACAGGCTGTGGTTTACGGAGGGTATTTCATCATGGCTATCCCTGCCGGAAAAATCATCCGAAAATTCGGCTACCGCACAGGAGTCATCACCGGACTGCTGCTCTATGGTACAGGGGCTCTGCTCTTCATTCCAGGAAGCAGACTGATGTCGTTTGAGTTCTTCCTCTTCTCGCTCTTCATCATCGGCTGCGGACTGACTTGTCTGGAAACGGCAGCCAACCCGTATGTCACGGTATTGGGTGAACCGGAATCGGCAGAAAGACGTATCAACTTATCTCAATCGTTCAATGGGTTGGGATGGATTTGCGGTCCGCTGGTGGGAGGTTTCTTCCTATTCGCACAAGAGGGGGAAGCAAACATCGCTACACCTTATACTATTATAGGGGTGATTGTATTCCTGGTGGCCATCTTATTCTCACGTGTCAGACTGCCGGAAAAGGGACTGGAGCAGGAACAAAAAAAGACTCAGGAGGAAGACAACCAGCAGATAGACATCTGGAAACTCCCCTCCTTCACCTTCGGCCTTGTTGCTCTCTTCCTCTATGTGGCGGCACAGACCGGTATCAACAGTTTCTTCATCAATTATACAACCGAGAATGCCGAAATCTCAGCTCATGAGGCGTCTCTCTGGCTGTCGTTCGGTGGTATGGGACTATTTGTGGCTGGAAGAATGGGAGGCAGTTGGCTGATGGGATATCTCCGTGCTGAAAAGGTTCTGGCTTTATGCGGTGCCGGTGCACTGGCGGCCATGGTCTGCGTCATCTTGCTTCCGGGGGAAATAGGGATGTATGGCTTCTTCCTCTGCTTCTTCTGTGAATCCATCATGTTCCCTACCATCTTTGCTCTCGCCATCCGTGAAGTGGGTACGGAAACCAAAAAGGCTTCTTCATACCTCATCATGTCTATCGTAGGTGGTGCTGTAGCTCCCCTGACAATGGGACTGATAGCCGACTACTCCTCTATGAAGGAAGGGTTCATCGTGCCGTTCGTCTGCTTCTTAATCATCTTAATCTACGCAACAAGGTATGGCAAACTGATAATGAAAAAATAGGTATAAAAAAAGCGACACCTCTTTCAAGATGTCGCTTTTTTTATATCTCTACAACAGCTTTATTTCATCTTCACTCAATCCGGTAGCATGCATAATATCACTCAGACTCATTCCTAAAGCCTTTAAGTTTCTAGCAATATTGCTTGCCATTTCTGCACGACCAACCTCCAGACCTTCTTCTCGACCTTCCGCACGACCTTCTGCCCGGCCTTCCGCCTTTGTCTCTTCTATCAAATCATTCTGAATCATGATGGCACTCAAATGTTCATCATAAGCATGCCTTTCACCTGGAGTCATATCAAAATACTTCAATTTCTCCCTGGCCTCGGGAAGTCCGGGA
>JARIAN010000049.1 GCA_029257865.1 Phocaeicola sp. | reverse complement strand
GAGATAGTAGACACTGTAAAGGCACATTGCAGGCATTTCTATATCCGCGCAAACAGGTGTTCGGCTTTTTATGACGACATGTTCATTCTCAGAGGATGGAGGACTGAGGAAATCAACGGGATTGAATATGAACTGAACTCCATGACCATAGAAAAGTGGGAAGGTAAAGCGTACAGGCTTGTCGTTCAAAGACAAAGAAGAACGGACAACGTACTGGAAATATGGGAAGGAGAATACATTTACCGATGTATTCTGACCAATGATTTTGATTCAGATGTAAGGGAAATCGTGGAATTTTATAACCTGCGTGGTGGGAAGGAAAGAATCTTTGACGACATGAACAACGGATTCGGCTGGAAACGACTGCCAAAGTCATTCATGGCAGAAAACACGGTATATCTGCTGATGACTGCGCTTATAAGAAACTTCTACAAAACTATTATCAAAAGAATGAACGTAAAGGAATTCGAACTATCTACAACAAGTCGTATCAGGACTTTCGTCTTCAAATTCATTTCCGTCCCGGCTAAATGGATTAAAACATCCAGAGAGTACAGACTGAACATCTATACCATTAACCCGGCTTATGCAAAAGTCTTCAATACAAGTGACTGATTCCTTTCTTTTATGGGTTGTATAGCGTATTATCTCAAGTCGCTTTATGGGGTAAGGGGAAGATATGCTTAAAAAAGATCAAACAGACTCTCATGTTATATATGAATCGTTAAAATTCGGGATTTTTACAAAATATCCATTTTATAACACGAGAGTCAAGATGATTTGCGGAAATTAGGTTATATAAGAAGTTACAAATAGAGATAATAAAATAGCATAAAATAATATATCTACAATCAAATTAAGTCTTTGTTGTTCCATATTTAGTCAAATATTTATTTCGTTATGTAAATTTATATCAAGGTTGAGAATATTCTCAACCTTGATTCTTTCTACTTTATTTTAAAATATCTGTTGGTACTTTTAGTAGCGTAATATATTGAAACACCTATTATCGGAATACATAAAATCAATATAATATATACCGTTTTAATCAAATTTGATATATTATATCTTATTAAATCCCTTATAGCAAAGATATCAACTAACAGAATTAGTATAAAGAGAAATACAATTATAGAGTCATTCATTTTCTTTAAAATTTTGTAAGTTCACCATTTCCATTCATATCTGAGTAACCAGTGATTGTTACACTAAATTTATAAAATTCTGTTATTGTTGGAATTTGTATGAAACCTTCTCCGTATGCAGTGAAATCAATATTACTATTGCCAGAAGCACTCCCTCCTAAATGACTATAACCAACAAAAGCATCCATAAAACCTAAATGATAAGTACTTGTTATAACAGAAGCAGGATTTAATTGTAATAAAACACTTGCACTCCCATCAGAATTAGAACCTGTTATTTCTGCCAGATTAGGACCTATCTCACTTCTTGTTTTTAGAAATTTAGGAATAAATGATAAATCATTACTCGGGTAATTCTCATTCTTAGAAATATTAATTGTTTTTAGAATATTTTCCAATTGTTCTGGAGATGAAATTGGTCGTAGATTTTTGTTAATATGTTGTTTGACTTCACTTTTATCAACAGGTTTTAATCCATATTTTTCAATCAATTCTTTATAATTTTCTAAGTCTTCTGAACTTAAAACATCGTTTGATTCAGTTCTACAACTGTATGAGATTGTAGTTATAATCCCAATACATATAATAAAAAAATATTTTTTCATAAAATCAATTCCTTTAATTAAAAAATTATATAGAATATTGATATTCAATACTCCTGTTCCTTTTTTATATAAACTTGAGTTCACTACAAAAAGAGTTTTTTGACAGAAATTAACGACATACAGATGTTTCTGAGAGGGGATAAAATTGGAAAAATGTACTTTTTAAAGGGAACTCTTGTATGTATTATAACTAATTTAATATTGGTGGTTCCATAATACTTTAGTTTTAAGTTTAACATCAAATAATTACTCTCTTCTGATTATATAATCATTCATCTCCTTCTTAATCCCGTTCACTTGATAAGAAGGGATTTTAACCGGTTTTTCAATAATATGTCGGGCTATTTGAAAAGCTTCATCATTTTGACCATTCTTATCTAAAATCAATACCAACTGGTATAAAGGAACAAAACGATTAGGACACATCTGTGATGCCTTTATGTAGTGCTCTTTTGCTTGAGATTCTTCGTTCATCTGCTCATGCAGATTACCTAATAATATCTCCAAATCGTAGTCTGCCCACAGACTTCTACATTCCTTTGCTACTCTAAGGGCATCATCATTCATTCCGTGACGGTTCAGTTCCATCGCATAATTATACATGAAGTATCGGTCTTTTCTTAGTACAGGGTATACTTGTTGGTATTTTTGCATTGTCTGTTTTATTTGTCCTGAACTGGAGTTTTCAACAGCTTCAGCCCAAAGTAATTCTGCTTTAATACGCCTATATGTTCTGTTTCCCATCCATAGGCAACTTACCAGTAAGCATATAGCTGTAACCTTTAGAAAAAATGGTTGTAATTTCCATGTATCTTTTAATAAGATTACTGAGGCATATCCTAACAACAACCATACAAATGGATACATCAACGGATATGAAAAGGCAGAAAATACTCCTACTGACAACCAAACCAACAAAGCACATTCTTTCTCATAGTTTGGATGTCTTATGTAAACACGCCACAAATATACAAGCCAAATGAGTATTGTCATAATACCCAACATCCCAAAAGTAACACCTATGTTTAAGTATTCATTGAAAGGATATTGTACAGTATCCGCCAAAAGAGTGTATTTGCTATCAGGATTCAGCTTGAAATATTCAGCTTGATAGTCCATATAATGTGCTTCAAAACCACCTATACCCCAACCGGACAATGGCTGGTCTTTTATCATATTTAGTGAACACTTCCAGATTAGAAGGCGTCCGTCTGCCGAATCCTTTTTCAGATAATATAGTAGTCCTGTCATGAAAATAGAAGCGAGTAACAAAAATGACCACTTTATCCTCATAGGAATACGTAGTCGCTTCCAAATCCATACCGCATAAACAATTAACAGACTCAAGATACCGGCACGAGAAAGTGATAAAACCGTTGCTATTATTATTATTATTGCTACTATACTTCCTAAATACCGTTTCCATCCTTTTTGTGTTGTCAGTAAAAGGCAAAAAGGGAAACCTGCACAAAGACAAGCTGCAAATCCGGCAGTATTGTCAAGTGTACCTGTTATTGTTGTGAATCCATAAGTTCTTATAGCAAATACATTTGACAGCCCGTAACATGCTTCTATTCCAACTATTGCTACTAATACGACTGTTACCCAATGATGTAGCTTTGAAGAATAATAGTCGAAAGGATATATACAATGAATTGCCGTAACTATTCCACACAGAACTGCACCCATAATTAATATTCCCCACTTAGGAACAAAGTAGGGATCTGTAAATTGGGATGAATAGAAAAATACAGTTCCAATAGCCATAATTATAACTATTATAAGGCGTATCATAGAAATAATGTTTTTTAGGATGTTAGTATATTTTGTGGTAATTAAGGTAACATATCCTTTTAATTATAAATAATTATCATTACTGTCCACTAAAAATCGCCAATAGTTCTTTGAAATAATTGAATTACAGATTGTTATAAGAAATTTTAACGCGCAACGATTTGAATTCTTACCTTTATAGCCTAATTAAAGGCTATATATGAATAAGGACAAATACGTTTTCGCTCAAATGATAGGATTCCTAGATAATTTCAAGTTCCTTCGTATCGTAAAAAAATACGACAGTAATCGTTATGTAAAACATTTCACATGTTGGAATCAACTTCTTACTTTAATGTTCGGACAATTATGTAATCGCGAAAGTCTTCGTGATCTGATTGTTGTCTTGAACGCCCATAAAGAGAAATGCTATCACCTTGGAGTTGGAAAGAATGTTACCCGTAGCAATCTTGCCAAAGCTAATGAAAACCGGGACTACCGAATCTTCGAGGATTTTGCTTTTCATATGATAAACGAAGCCAGGAAGAAAAGGGTTAGCGAAATTTTCAAGCTAAATGGAAATGTTTATGCCTTTGACTCGACAACAATTGACTTATGTCTAAATTTGTTCCCGTGGGCAAAATTCCGTAAGCATAAAGGAGGTATTAAGGTTCACACATTATATGATGTAGAAACGCAAGTACCAGCTTTTATACATATCACGGAGGCAAAGGTCAACGATGTTAAGGCAATGGACACAATTCCTTATGAATCTGGGTCTTATTATGTATTTGATCGTGCATATAACGACTATAAACGTCTCTTTAAGATACATATGAATGATTCGTATTTCGTAGTACGAGCCAAAACGAACATTAAATCAAAAGTATTAAAATGGAAGAGACGTATGCCTGAGAATATTTTGTCCGACTGTGAGATAGAACTTACTGGACACTATTCTAAAAAGCATTATCCGGAGCGTATCCGAATGGTCAAATATTGGGACGAAGAGGACCAGAGAGAGTTCGTTTACCTTACTAACGCCAAACATATATCTGCTCTACAAGTTGCAGATTTATATAAAAATCGTTGGCAGGTGGAACTGTTTTTCAAATGGCTGAAGCAGCATCTTAAGATAAAAAGATTCTGGGGCACATCCGAAAATGCTGTAAAAATTCAAGTGTATTCTGCTATAACCGCATACTGTCTTGTAGCAATTATGCAACATGACATGGAGTTAGACAGATCAACATATGAAGTGTTACAGGTTCTTGGAATTTCTCTTACAGATAAGACTCCATTAAAGGATCTCTTTAGCAAATCTAAATTCAACGATGTCAAAGATCAAAGCGGTCTTAATGGACCTGATTTATTTGAAAATTTTAAATTTTAAGTCGTCCACTAACTTTTAGTGGACACTAATGAATAATTATATTAACGTGCAATAAATAGTGGAACTATATCTAGTATTAGCTAGAAAGTTAGGAACATCTTTAACAATTACGAAATTACCCATAATTTACGAGAAATGCAATAAAAACGAAATAAAATATTAAAATTTCACATAACGTTCCTCGCCCGCAATCCATGCGTGCCCTGTTTATAAGTATGCCATTATTTTCCAGTCTGGTAAAGATTCTTTCCAGCGTATCCTGCTGATGGAAACGGACATTGGCATTACCGTCACGATTCTCAATGCCGACAATATGGTCACCGATTACAGCCACTCCCGGACTGTATCCCGTAAACTTCTTATATGTCGGTTTTGCATCATATTTCTCTGTTTCAATGAACTGGTGGTCAAAATCCAAATCATACATTTGTTCCTTGCGTAACTCTCCGGTA
>JARIAN010000053.1 GCA_029257865.1 Phocaeicola sp. | reverse complement strand
CATAAAACACACCATTGCTTAATTTTAAATTTTTGATACCAAATACTCCATATACTATATGGTAAAGACAAAATATTAACAATAGCCAAATAAGAAATGAATGATGGAAAAAGTATTATAATTAATAATAGTTCGTTAAAAATTCGCCAATCCTAAGCGGCTCTGGCAGTAAATAAAATGAGTTCTTTGAAAAGTTTGTCAATTAATTGCGTGTTTGGTTCAATCCCAGACACGCAAATAAATCGTTCAAGCATGTAAGCATTGTGTATGACTGACTTGCATGATGATATGGAATATTTTATTCCCATCCTCTTACAGGCAGCTTTTGCAAGGTTTATCGCAGCAAGTGATGCATTAAAGTGAAAAGCCAGTTTCCTGAGGTCAGTAGACTGACAGTTTGTTATTCTGGCATATTGCTTGGCATCACGAAAACAGAATTCGAACTGGAAACGTGTCCTGTAAAAGTCCAGAACCTCCTGTGCATTCTGTATTTCGTTCGTAGAGAAATACAGCTGCCATTTGTCTTTTCTTCCATCAATAGGATATCATACAGCCAGACTCACAAAGCGTTTAAGTGCTTTGGAGTATGCTTTCAGTCCGTAAAGTTTACCCTTGTTCACTTTGTATTCGGTACATCTTGTAATGTCCAGATTTTCAAAGTCAATCTTTCCGTCATACAATTTTGGACGTCCGCGTTTGTATTCGCCGGCACAACCGGACCAGAAATAGCCAATCCATGGCGTTTGGCTACCTGATTTTGGAATGAAAGACGGTTCAACGGCTATCGCCTTACGACTACCTTTAAGGTGCTCTCTGATGATGGTTTCATTGAAGGTAAACCAGTCAAAGTCATCATTCTCAAAATTGTTGCGGTATGTCTGTTTCGAGAAACATCCATATCGTCCCATTTGCAGGAAATTGATGCGGTCATGCGGTCAGGTATAGCCATGAACAATTTTATTGCATCCATGAATACTTTCTGGAAAGATTTGCTTATATTTACAACTGATTCGAGAGCATTTCTGCACTCGGATTGGTATTGCATAAGGAGTGATTCTTTAGTCATAATTAAAAGTGGTAAGAGACTTCTAATTTACTAATAATTAATGAATTATGCAATATTTTTCCTCTTAAATTTCAGCTGTCTAGCATATATTTATCATCCCTTTTCTTACTCCTTAACGATTCATTATTGACAGTATTTCAATGATCTCTTTAATGTAATTTTGAATCGGCTAACACCGATTCTATTGTTTAATTTTAATTTATCGGTAAAAATTTACCGAAGTATTGTCAGTTAATATTATGCTAAAAATAGTTTTCAGTAAACCCTAATTAACTTATTTATCTTCAACGAATTAGTTACAAATTTAACGAAGTGTTAAATATATGAATACGGCAATAAAGGTAGAAACAACGAGCGGAAGACGATTCTTATTGAATAAATTACAGATTTCTGATGGAATATTAGTATTTTTGCTCATGGCTTTAAGTATTGAGTAGTTGTGTTTGGCGACATCTAATTTACTCATTTTCCATAATATATGGGGTACTTAAAGCCCTTTTAATTTCACAAAAAAATCTAAATCCGAAAATTGAGTAATTATGAATAAACATATCAACTTACTGGCCTGTATGGCAGGATTGAGTATCCCCACAACACTGATGGGGCAAATCCTGGAAAACAAACTCCCTAACATCATCATCATAGAAGCAGACGACCTAGGTTATGGAGACTTGAGCTGCTACGGCGCACAAAATATACAAACTCCCGGAATGGACCGTATTGCACAAGAAGGGCTCCGGTTTACCGATGCCCATTGTACCGCCGCCACCTCTACTCCCAGCCGTTATTCACTGCTCACAGGATTATACCCTTGGACTAACACCGACGCTAAAATCCTACCCGGAAATGCAGCTCTTATCATTGATACCAAACGAGTAACACTGCCTAAAATCATGCAACAGGCAGGATATGTAACTGGAGCGGTAGGAAAATGGCATCTGGGATTAGGCGACGGGGCGGTAGACTGGAACAAGAAAATCTACCCGGGAGCAAAAGAGGTAGGATACGACTACTCATTCATACAAGCTGCCACCAATGACCGAGTCCCTTGCATTTTTATAGAAAACGGCATGGGAGTAGGACTTGAAGACAACGATCCTCTCTATGTCAACTATAAAGAAAACTTTAAAGGAGAACCCACGGGGAAAAACAATCCGGAACTGCTGCGTATGCATCCTAGTGTAGGCCATGGAGGCTCCATTGTAAATGGTGTGCCTCGCATCGGCTTTCAAACCGGCGGGAAAAAGGCACAGTGGAAAGACGAGGATATGGCAGAACTCTTCCTCAACAAGGCCAAAATGTTCTTGAATGAGAATAAAGACAAACCCTTTTTCCTTTACTACGGCTTGCATCAGCCTCATGTGCCACGTGTTCCCAACGAACGTTTTATCGGAAAGTCGGGTATGGGACCTCGTGGCGATGTCATTTTGGAAGCCGACTGGTGCGTGCAAGAGTTTCTTAAAGAGATGGACCGGCTGGAACTCGCCGAGAACACACTAGTCATCTTGACTAGCGACAACGGACCGGTCTTAGATGACGGATACCAAGACCAGGCTGAAGAATTGGTAGGAAACCACAAACCGGCTGGCCCATACAGAGGATGGAAAACTACCAGATATAACGGAGGTACCTGCATCCCGTTTATAGTAAGATGGCCGGCACAAATCAAGCCGGGCGTATCTAATACCATGGTCTGCCAAATGGACTTGCTGGCATCATTGGCAGTTCTGACCGGACAGACTTACCATGAAAAGCTTGACAGCCAAAACACACTCAATGCATTCCTGGGACGCAGCGAAAAAGGACGTTCCGAACTAGTCATCGAAGGGATGTTCAACTATGCTTACCGCCAAGGCGACTGGATTATGATTCCTCCTTACCCCGGCATATCCAAACAATATGAACTGTATCAAATCAAACAAGACCCTGAACAAAAGAATAACTTGGCCGATAAAGATCCTCGCAGAGTCCGCCAGATGATGATGCGTATGGAACAACTGAAACGAGAAACCGGAAAAGTCACCAATTACTAATACCGCTGCTTTCACTCCAAGAAGCTCCCTTGACATGCCTTGAGGAGCTTCTTCTTTTTTATGCCCTTCCCCACACTACCTACCAAACTTTTTGTCGCCAAAATTATCACATAAATAATAATTTGTTATTTTTGCAAATCGACAAGCTAAAAAATATCTTGATTTATGAAAATTGCTATCATAAAATACAATGCAGGGAATGTGTTCTCGGTCAGCCATTGCCTTCAGCGCTTGAGAGTAACTCCTCTGGTCACCTCCAGCACGGAAGAGTTATTGTCGGCCGACAAGGTTATCTTTCCCGGAGTGGGCGAAGCTAAAAACACAATGCTATACTTGCGACAGCAGCATCTGGACCAAGTCATCAAAGACTTGAAACAACCGGTGCTGGGCATTTGCCTAGGTATGCAGCTGATGTGCAGGCATTCGGAAGAAGGCAATGTGGACTGTCTAGACATCTTCCATTCGCCTGTCAAAAAGTTTCCAGCCAATCCCGGTTTCAAGATTCCGCACATGGGATGGAACACCTTGCATCATACCGACGAGGCACTTTTCAAAGGTATTCCACAAGATGCATACTCCTATTTCGTACATAGCTATTATGTTCCGGTCAACTCTCATACGGCTACACAGACAGAATATGTATTACCATTCAGCGCCGCTTTGCATAAAGACAATTTTTATGCCACACAGTTTCACCCGGAAAAAAGTGGAAACATAGGAGAACTTATCCTTAAAAATTTTCTGAATCTAGAAAAATAAACAGATATTATGATTGAAATTATTCCCGCTATTGACTTGATAAACGGAAAATGTGTCCGCCTATCACAAGGTTGTTATGAAACAAGAACTGAATATCAGATAGACCCGATAGAAGTGGCCAAAGAAATTGAATCATATGGAATACGACGAATCCATATTGTTGACCTGGACGGAGCTGCCTCACACCATGTGGTCAACTACCGGATTCTGGAACAGATTGCCAGCCGCACTTCATTGATAATCGATTTTGGAGGAGGTGTCAAGAGCGAATCAGACTTGAACATCGCCCTCGAAAACGGTGCGCAAATGGTTACTATAGGAAGCCTGGCAGCAAAAGAGCCGCAAACGGTAAAGGCCTGGATGGAAAAGTATGGGAACCATCACTTTATCTTAGGAGCAGATGTAAAAGACAACTGCATTGCAATAAATGGTTGGAAAGAGACAACTCCTACCCAACTGATTCCTTTCCTCGAGTCTTATATCAATTCGGGAATGGAAAAGATTCTTTGCACAGATATCTCTAAAGACGGTATGCTGGAAGGTCCTTCCCTTTCTCTTTATCGAGGTATTCTGAAACACTTTCCTGACATTTACCTGATTGCCAGCGGAGGAGTAAGCAGCATTGACGACATCTACCAGTTGGAAGAAGCCGGTATTCCTGCCGTAGTGTTCGGGAAAGCATTATATGAAGGTAAAATCACACTGAAAGAGCTTAGCCGCTTCACTTCTTAATCATTCAAGGATATGTTGACAAAACGAATCATCCCGTGTTTGGACATCAAAAACGGACAAACTGTAAAAGGCACTAACTTTATGGAACTGCGAAATGCAGGCGACCCGGTAGAGTTGGGCGAATTCTACAGCCGACAAGGAGCCGACGAGCTGGTCTTCCTGGACATCACCGCCAGCAACGAACAGCGGAAAACATTGACTGAACTGGTGGAACGTGTGGCTGCACATATCAATATCCCTTTCACTGTGGGTGGGGGCATCAGCCAACTGGCAGATGTAGAACGACTGCTAAATGCTGGAGCCGACAAAATATCCATCAACTCTACAGCCATCAACCACTCGGAACTGATTGATGAAATGGCACAAAAAGTAGGAGAAGAAGCGGTAGAAACGGTGATTGAAGCGTGCAACGGCTCCGATGAAAGACTCATCTACGAGGGGGCCGACCTGCTTTACCACCTCATCGTACTGCTCACTTCAAAAGGCTATAGGATAGAAGACCTGGCCAATGAACTGAAAGAAAGGCATAGCGATACGTGGAAAAAACATTAAACCATTTTTCAAACTAAAAACCCAACATCAAACAATGAATACAGAAGATATACTCATCAAATATCAAGGAGTGAACATAGACCAAAAAGAATACAACATACTCTCCGACATCAATTTCGAACTGCACAAAGGGGAGTTTGTGTATCTCATCGGAAAAGTAGGAAGCGGAAAATCCAGTTTCCTTAAAACCATTTATGGAGAAATGGACGTTTCTTGCGGAGATGCTTGGGTAATGGGAGAAAATATGCGCACCATCAAACCCCGCCATATCGCCGCATTGCGACGAAAACTCGGTATCATCTTCCAGGATTTCCAACTGCTCACCGACAGAAGTGTATATGATAACCTGGAGTTCGTGCTCCGCGCTACCGGATGGAAAAACAAACGGGAGATACAGAACCGCATCTCGGAAGTGCTGAATATGGTAGGAATGGATAATAAAGGATACAAGATGCCTTGCGAACTCTCGGGAGGAGAACAGCAGCGTATCGTCATAGCACGGGCCATCCTAAACAAGCCGAGCATCATACTGGCAGATGAACCGACCGGCAATCTGGACATCGAAACCGGACGAAACATCATGACACTGCTCCACGAAATCTGCCGGCAAGGAAGTGCCATCATCATGACTACCCACAACCTGAACTTCCTCAATGAGTTCCCCGGTATCACTTATGTATGCAAAGAGCATCAATTTACTAAACAAATGTAAAAGAATCGGCTTAAATGATAGTTTTTTCGTTAGATTCTTTACACAAATAAAGAAAAAGACTATCTTTGTGCGCTATAGATATCATATTATTTTTTAGAATCACTTAAATTCGAAAACTAGAAATGAAAGTATTAAAGTTTGGAGGAACATCTGTCGGCTCCGCACAGAGAATGAAGGATGTTGCCAAATTAATCACTGACGGCGAACAGAAAATCGTTGTATTGTCGGCTATGTCAGGTACAACCAACACATTGGTTGAAATTTCGGATTATCTGTATAAGAAAAATCCTGAAGGTGCGAATGAAATCATCAATAAGCTGGAAAGTAAATATAAACAGCATATTGAAGAACTTTATTCTACTGAAGAATATAAACAGAAGACTTGGGATTTTGTGAAGTCTGTATTCGACTATATCCGCTCTTATACGAAGGATATTTTCACTCTGTTTGAAGAAAAAGTAATTCTGGCACAGGGAGAAATCATCTCTACCAATATGGTAACTAACTATCTGTGCGAACAGGGAGCAAAGGCTGCGCTGATTCCTGCCCTGGAGTTTATGCGTACTGACAAAAACAGCGAACCGGACTTAAACTATATCCGTGAAAAAATCGCAATCCAGCTGGACGCTTGCCCTGAACAGGAAATCTATATCACCCAGGGATTTATCTGTCGCAACGCATACGGCGAGATTGACAATCTGCAACGTGGAGGAAGTGACTACACCGCCTCTCTAATTGGCGCTGCCGTAAACGCTTCTGAAATCCAAATATGGACAGATATCGACGGTATGCACGATAATGACCCTCGCATCGTTGACAAGACTTCCCCGGTACGCCAGTTGCATTTTGAAGAAGCTGCCGAACTGGCTTATTTCGGTGCCAAAATCCTGCACCCTACTTGTATACAGCCTGCTAAATATGCAAATATTCCTGTACGCTTGCTGAACACAATGGAACCGACAGCTCCTGGAACCATGATTTCCAATGACACTGAAAAAGGAAAAATCAAGGCGGTTGCAGCAAAGGACAACATCACAGCCATCAAAATCAAGTCAAGCCGTATGCTGCTAGCTCACGGATTCTTACGCAAAGTGTTCGAAATATTCGAAAGCTACCAGACGTCTATTGACATGATATGTACTTCGGAAGTGGGAGTGTCTATGTCAATTGACAACACCAAACACTTGAACGAAATCTTGAACGACCTGAAGAAGTACGGAACTGTAACTGTAGACCATGATATGTGCATTGTATGTGTTGTGGGCGACTTGGAATGGGAAAACATTGGATTTGAGGCTAGAGCACTAGATGCTATGCGCGATATTCCTGTACGTATGATTTCTTTTGGAGGAAGCAACTACAACATCTCGTTCTTGATTCGTGAAGCGGACAAGAACAAGGCTTTACAGGCCTTGAGCGATGTTTTGTTCAACAATAAATAAAAACTACCTTGCCGGGCATATCCGCTCCGACAAATAGATATTTGCAAACGGATGGCACGCTTCCTTATGAGCCGAGCCATCCGTTTTTATTTTCAACAAACTCAATTCATCTACTTATGAAAGGAACATTTCCTATCAATAAATTCAGAGAACTGGAAACTCCGTTCTATTATTACAATGTGGAATTGCTTCGCAATACACTCAACACCATCCGCAAGGAAGCAGACAGATATAACAAATATTGTGTACACTATGCAGTAAAAGCCAATGCAAATCCTAAAATCCTTAGTATTATCCGTGAAAGCGGACTGGGAGTGGACTGCGTGAGCGGAGGAGAAATCAAGGCAGCCATCAAAGCCGGATTCCCTGGAAGCAAAATCGTGTATGCCGGCGTAGGAAAGACCGACAAGGAAATCAACCTGGGACTGGATTATGATATTTTCTGCTTTAATGTGGAATCGATTCCGGAACTGGAAGTCATCAACGAACTGGCTGCAGCCAAGAACAAGATTGCGCGCGTGGCCTTCCGTATCAACCCAGATGTAGGGGCACACACTCACGCCAACATCACTACGGGACTGGCTGAAAACAAATTCGGCATCAGCATGCAGGATATGGATATGATTATTGACCGCGCTCTGGAAATGAGCCATGTCAAGTTTGTAGGACTGCACTTCCATATCGGCTCTCAGATCTTGGACATGGGTGACTTCATTGCGCTATGCAACCGTGTCAATGAACTGCAAGAAAAACTATACGCACGCCAGATTATCGTGGAACATATCAATGTAGGCGGTGGATTGGGTATTGACTATGCACACCCTAACCGCCAGCCTATCCCTAACTTTGAAGAATACTTCGCCACTTACCACAAACACCTTCGCCTGCGCCCACAACAGACTCTACACTTTGAACTGGGACGCTCGGTAGTGGGACAGTGCGGCAGTTTGATTACTAAAGTAATCTATGTAAAACAGGGCACCAACAAGCAGTTTGCTATCGTAGACGGTGGCATGACCGACTTGATTCGTCCGGCTCTTTACCAAGCATATCATAAGATAGAAAACATCACGTCCGACAAAGCCATGGAGACTTATGATGTGGTAGGACCTATCTGCGAATCATCTGACGTATTCGGAAAGGCTATCGACTTAAACAAAGTGGAACGAGGTGACCTGATTGCCCTCCGCTCTGCCGGAGCTTACGGTGAAATTATGGCTTCAAGCTACAATTGCCGCGAATTACCTAAAGGGTATACTTCTGATGAACTGATTTAACTGAAGAAAAATCAATAGAAAAGAGTCACTCCAACTTCTTTATCGCAGAAGTTGGAGTGGCTCTTATTTATGATTCAAAGACGAAACAAACATCGGAAAGAGACAGCACATTGATTCATCTCTCCTTTTCTATTTATGAGTTACAAGCGGTAATTCTTAAAGCAAGCAGTGAGTAATAAAACAGTGGTTGTGTTTTATGAACCGCAACTGCCGTTTCAACTTTTCATTCGGACATTACCAAGTTACAACTGCAGCAAAACATTGAATCAGCAATCATTTCCGAATGAATGTATCTGCACCTTATTTTCTGAACACAAAATAGACTGCCAAACACAGACA
Source organism: Phocaeicola sp. (assembly GCA_029257865.1). GTDB lineage: Bacteria > Bacteroidota > Bacteroidia > Bacteroidales > Bacteroidaceae > Phocaeicola. The sequence goes on along the minus strand of JARIAN010000053.1, from coordinate 85,545 downwards.
TACAAAAGCAGCCAGATGATTCCATTTCAATTCCACCTTGAAAGCCACTATGGAAAATACGGTAAACACCATCAAGGTTATTACCTCTTGTATCACCTTGAGCTGCATAAGGTCAAAAGGCCCCCCACTCTCTCTAAAACCTATCCGGTTGGCTGGAACTTGCAGACAGTATTCAAAAAAAGCTATCGCCCAACTGAAAGCTATCACTCCTATCAACGGCAAGGAGGCAAACCAACTAAACTCTTCTCGCATCTTCAAATGTCCGTACCAAGCAAATGTCATGAAGACATTCGACAAGACCAACAGCAAGACCGAATAAACACCCTGTGAAAACATAATCAATCTTTTTTTATCTCTACTTCCAGAGGAAGCATATCCTCCTGAATATTATTCATACTGCTCCACAAACTATAGCGCGCTTCCGGATTCAACTTCTCCAAGTCACGCAAGACCTGCTTGATGTCAGAACGATGGGAACCTTTTTCATACGGACAATTCTTTATCTGCTTCCGATACCCCCGGAGCGTCGCCAGTTCTATCAGATCCGACTCGTGAATCAAGCACATCGGACGGATTATCGTCATATCAAATTTGCGCATCACCAAACGAGGAGGCATAGTACTTACCGCCCCTTGAAAGGTCATGTTCATCAGCAAGGTCTCCAAAATATCATCCATATGATGCCCTAGCGCTATCTTGTTGCACTTCTGCTCCTTGGCTACCGTAAACAAGGCCTTCCGGCGATTCCACGAGCAAAGGAAACAAGGCGACTTGCGTGTATCTGTCGTCGGGTCGAAAGAGGTTTCATACCGAACAAAAGGCACTCCTAGCGATTCGGCATATTGCTGCAGATAATCCACATCCGACTCATAAGGGATGTTAGTCATCACCACATGTACTGCCACCGCAGAGAAACGGGGCTTGTAAATACGGGAACGACGTGCCAGCAACTCCAGCAAAGCCAATGAATCCTTCCCTCCCGAAAGGCCGACCAAAATTTTGTCGCCTTCCTCTATCAATCCATACTGCACCACTCCCTTGCTGAAACGTTTCTCTATGCGACGGAGCAGTTTGTCTTCTTCTTTCTGCATTTTCTTGTTCTTTTCTTCCAAAACCTTATCCAATATTAGGGCTGCAAAGATACGCTGATTGTGATTATTATACAACTTTAGCCAGGAGAGAGATACACCTTTTATTCATCTGCTGAAAGGTTTATCCCCCCACAGGAAAACAAGCCAGCACAGTTCAAATGAAAAAATCAATTCTTTCATTTTATTAACTATATAAATTAGTTGAGCAACTATAAAATTTAGTTACTTTACAACAAACCAATAAACCAAATGATTCTCATGAAAAAACTAACCTCAAAAGAAGAAGAAATAATGAATCTGTTTTGGGAGAAAGGTCCATTATTCATCAAAGAACTGCAAGCCTGTTACGAGGAGCCCAAACCTCACTTCAACACCTTATCCACCATTGTGCGCGGGCTAGAGGAAAAAGGCTATATCCACCATCAGGCATTCGGCAACACCTATCAATACGCTGCCTCTTTATCACGCGAAGATTTCAGCAAACGCACCCTCAAGGGAGTTATCTGCAAATACTTCAACAACTCCTATCTGAGCGCTGTATCTTCATTAGTACAAGAAGAGAATATCTCGATAGATGAACTCAAGGAACTGATAGAAAAAGTGAAGAGCCAGCAATCGGACACCAACCGATAAAAGGAGCTTTACCATTATCTACTCATCGTTAACCCTTTATCTGAAAAATATGGGAGCTTTTCTAGTATACATACTCAAATCGGCCGGTTGCATGGCTGGCTTTTACCTATTCTATAAATTGCTGATGAGCAAAGAAACTTTCCACAGTTTCAACCGCTTTTTATTATTGGGACTGTTTCTGATAAGTATCTCCTTGCCTTTCTGCAATATTGATTTCCTACAACATCCAACTGCTGCCGAAATAACCATGGATATGCCTGCTTTCGAAGCCGAGATATTACCCGTAGAGGTGAGCCATGTAAGTGCAGAAAAAAGCGGTATCAACAGTCTGGTAAAATGGTGTATGATAATTTACTGCAGCGGAATCTTGCTGTTCGGTATCAGAAACTTATGGATGCTCAGCCGGATCATACAGATTACTCGGAGCGGAAAAACTGAGGAGATAGGACGCTACCTGACCGAGCAGTCCATCATCCCTAAAGGGAGAAAAGTGACGCTGACCGTCACCGACTATCCTATAGCCCCTTTCAGTTGGATGAACCATATCGTACTTTCGCACGCTGATTTGCAAGAGAATGTCCATGAAATTCTCTTGCATGAATTGGCCCATATCCGCAGACGACACTCCATCGACTTACTCCTGGCCGACTTGTTCATTCTCTTTCAATGGTTCAATCCGGCAGCCTGGCTTGCTAAATCGGAACTTCAGACTGTACATGAGTTTGAGGCCGACGAAGAGGTTATTCGAAGCGGAGTCAACGCACAAGAATATCAATTGTTATTAATAAAGAAAGCTGTCGGCTCAAGGCTCTACTCTATCGCCAACAGCTTAAATCACAGTAATCTTAAAAAACGTATCACTATGATGCAAAAAAAAGAATCTAAATCATGGGCTCGTGCCAAGTTCTTGCTTGCACTTCCGCTGGCAGCTGTAGCAGTTGCCGCTTTTGCCCGCCCCGAAATCTCCCGGTTGAGTAAAGAGATTTCAATTGTCAAAGTTAGTGATTTTTCTGCAAACTCAGAAAATCTATCCACAGGGAATGACAACAAGCATTCCAACAACTCGCTTCTGCTGAAAGGACAGGTGGTTGACAATCTTGGGAAACCCATACCTGGAGTCAGCATACTGATAAGGAACACCACCAACGGTACTCTTACAGATTACAACGGAATGTTCCAAATTCCTTGCGACCTCAATTCCGTAGTGATTCTTTCTTATGTAGGAATGCAAACCTATAACCTTATTGTATCTGACAATACCGTGGAGTATCTGAAGAAAAATCCTATCAAGATGAAAGAGGAGTATCAAGAACTAGATGGTGTGGTAGTGGTAGGATATGGAAATAAAGCAACTCAAAAACCTGCTGCCCAATCGTCTTCCAACCAATCGGAAGAGGTCTTTATAGTAGTGGAAGAGATGCCCCAATATCCTGGGGGTGTACAAGAACTGATGAAATTTCTAGCCAAGAACATCAAATATCCGGTAAAAGCCCAAGAAGCCAAAATACAAGGGCGAGTAATCGTACAGTTTATAGTAAACCCTGACGGGTCTACCTCCGACTTTGTCGTGAAAAGAAGTGTTGAAGCATCATTGGACTCTGAAGCCATCAGAGTATTGAAAATGATGCCCAAATGGCAGCCAGGAAAACAAAGAGGAGTCAACGTAGCTGTCAAATATACGATACCGGTTACATTCCATCTGCAATCGTCTGCCCCAACAGCTGCACCACTCCCACAAACGAAGCAACAATCGACAACCGAAGAAAAGCAGCCGCTAGTCATCATTGATGAAAAAATATCTAATCTCAAGGAGTTCAAAACATTACCTCCCCAGGATATCATAAGCATCAATATTCTGAGTAATCCAGAAAAAGCCCAGCCGTATTACCAGAAATACAATGTCCAGAAACAAGACTATGAGGGAGTAATGATTGTAAAGACCAAGAAGGTCAAATGAGACACGTCATCTTGACAACAAAAAGGAATCGGGACAACCAACAAATGATTGTCCCGATTTCTTTTATATCATGTCTGGGCTTACTGATGTAATTCTCCGGCCGCTTTCAAATATTTAATATAAGTGATATACAACTGGAAATAGGCATCCACCTTCGTAGCATAGGCTTGTTGCCAAAGAGCCTGTGCTTCCAAATGGTCTGACAACGTTTCCAATCCCGCTTCATATTGCCCCTTGCTGATACGCATATTTTCTTCTGCCTGCGAGAACGAACGATCCATAATTTCAGCCTCCAGTTTCGCTTCATCCAAATTGTTGGCCGCCAATGTCAACTCAAGCAACATCTTCTCGTTCAGATTTTCCTGTTCCATACGAGCTTGCTCCAGCTTCATCTTTGCAGCCTTGACTTTGTTCACTCTTTCCCCGAAGTGGAAAATAGGAATACTCACGTTTAACAATACTGTAAACCCGCCATTATCAAACAATTTCCGGTCATTGATTTTCAACCCGTTCATATAATCATAAGAACCTCTGACACCAATCTGCGGCAACATTGCACTTCTGCTCAACTTTACCTGCTGTTGTGCTATCTGCACTTTCTTGCTCAACAGACTATATTCAGGACGCAAAGTAATGTCGGCAGTCTGCGTCTTCAACTGTGAAGAAACCGCTGGAAGCTCCTCCGAAACGACAATATCGCTCGTCAACGGCATTCCGATAAAATGACACAAATTCATTGAAGCCAATCGAACCGCATTCTCGGCTTTCCTCATTCCCAGTTCACTTTCATTCAGTTTCACCTGCACCTTCAAGATATCATTCTGAGCCTTCAATCCGTGTTTGTGTGCGCTTTCCACGTTCTTCATCAGTTCTTGCAATACGGCATGATAGCTTTCTGCCACCTTCTTCATTTCGCGAGCCTTAATCAGCAGAGCATAAGCCTCATCGGTAGCAACTATCACTTCATTTGCTGTCAGGGTCTCGTTGAACCTAGCCATCTCACGTCCTAGCTTAGACATCTTGTAGGCCGATATAATCTTCCCCCCCATATAAATAGGCTGCTCCACACTGACTCCAGCCGCATAGAAACCGTTCAACTTATATTCCAGGTTCATATCCGGCAGATTAAAGGTATGATCAATAGTAAGCCCCGGCTTGATAGGAATAGAAATAGGAATGGAGCCGAGGGGCAATGCAAAAGTACCATTCGCATTACTATAACCTCCTATTCCACCTACCGCGAAATTAGGAAAGAAGTTAGCCTTAAAACTCTTTGCCGTATATTCAGCGCTCTTGGTCTGCCACATTGCAGCAGACATCTCCTTATTATTTTTCAGAGCCATTTCACGGCACTGCTGAAGTGTAAGCACCTCTTGAGAGTTTGCTGTCCCCCCCAAGAGTAATGCCAATATACCTAATATCAATTTTCGATTCATACGATTCTTTTTTTATCTTAATACATCCGTCATTTCACCTTTATCTTAAAGAACAAGGCATACAACACCGGAATAAACAATAAAGTAATGATAGTGGCAAACAAAAGACCACCCATAATAGAAGCAGCCAACGAACCAAACATCGCATCTGGCAACAACGGCAACATTCCCAAAATAGTAGTCAACGAAGCCATCATCACCGGACGAAGTCGACTCTGAGAACTGTTAATCAAAGCAGCTACCGGCTCCACACCTTGGCTAATCTGCAACGATATTTCATCCATCAGCACAATGCCGTTCTTAATCAGCATACCTATCAGTCCCAATGTACCTACAATAGCCACAAAATTGAATACTTTTCCTGTAAGCAACATTACAATGACCACTCCTACAATGATGAACGGAATGCAGCAGAATATAATCATCGGTTTGCGATAGTCTTTAAACAGCATAATCAGAATAGCAATCATCAGGATTATACTCAATGGGAAGTTTTGGAACAGATACTTCATCGACTCATCGCTTGCACTCTTTTCGCCTTGCCACTTCAAGGTATATCCTTCAGGCAACTGAATCTTTTCTATTTTTTTTGAAACAGCCTTCCATGCCTTATCGGTTTCTACTCCTGTAACAGGAGAGCATTGTACGCGCTGGCTACGCTGCCCGTTGTAGCGGGGCACTACCGGCGACTCCCATTTCACATCAATATTCTTGCTGATTTGACGCAACGGGATACTTCCAATCAATGACTCAATCAATTCTTCTTTATCCAAAGAACCGGTTTTTAATTTCACCAATGTTTCTTGAGTAAAGATATTATGGAATGAAGGAAGCTGAGAGAAAACCTGCGTATTATTCAAATCCTCTATAGGCTGTCCTTTTTCATCCAGACATTTGATATAGATGTTGTCTTTATGAATCCCTTTAAAGAATGAGCCAATTGGAATACCTCCCGTAGCAGAAAGCAACGACATACTGACATCACTTCTACTCAATCCTAATATACGTGCAGCCGACTGATCATACTCCACAGTGAGTACCGGCACCTCCGGCTCCCAGTCTGTCGTAATCAAACAAACTTCCGGAGTTTGCTCCATCAACACCCTTGCACTATCGGCCAAACGATGCAGCACGGCAGGGTCCGGACCCAAGAACTGTGCTTCTATCGGATATTTCTTGTACATCAAATTATACCGTTTCATCTTCACATAAGCCTCCGGATAATGGTTGGTCAGATAGTTCTGTATCTCATCCAAATTATCCACCAGTTCTTCTGGAGAAGTGAAATCAATAATCAGTTCACCATACGCCAACGAAGGATTGGCAATACTACGCACCAAGTTATAACGACCCGGAGTTCCACCTATAGAAGCGGTAATATTAGTAATCTCCTTACGCGATTTCAGATAAGCCTGTATTTCTGTCAAATCTTTTTCTACACGGGTAGAGTTATATCCCTCCGGCAATTTATACTCCATATAAAGCTGGTCGTAAACCATATCAGGGAAGAATCCCTGTTTCATAAACCGGAAACCTACTAAAGAAAGTACAAGCAGCAGCAACATCGCACCAACACTTCCCCAACGATGTTTCAGCCCGAAAGAAAGCAACGAACGTAATATTCCATAAATACGTCCAGGATACACACGTTGTCCGCTTCCATCTTCATCTACCTCCGGAAAAAGTTTACGGTCGGCCATCAAAGGCACATGAATCAATGCCAACACCCAACTCAGCAACAAAGACACCGCCAAGATGATAAACAAGTCACGCACATAGACTCCAGCCGTATCCGGTGACATAAAAATAGGCAAAAAAGCAATAATGGCAATCAATGTAGCTCCAAGCAACGGCATCGCCGTCTGACGCCCGATAGCAGTCATTGCTTCCATTCTCGACTTCCCGGCTTTCAGGTCTACCAAAATACCGTCAATAATTACAATGGCATTATCCACCAACATACCCATTGCCAAAATGAATGCTGCCAATGACACTCGCTGCAAAGTCCCATTCATATAATACAAGAACAAGAAAGACCCCAGCACAGTGATAATCAAACTATATCCGATAATCAGTCCACTTCTGAATCCCATCGTAAGCATCAAGATAATGATAACGATGGCTACCGACTCTACCAAGTTGACAGCAAACGTACTCAACGAATCTGCCACACGCTCCGACTGATTGAAAATCTTATGACACTCCACCCCTGCCGGCAGACGAGATTCACCAATCTTTCCGATTGTATCTTTAACCTTTGCTCCAATCTTGATGATATCGAAAGCACTAGACACAGAAATCAAGATACCGATAGCTTTCTTTTCATTATAAAACAGATTGTTTCGAGTAGGCGACTCATAATCCTTTTCAATACGGGCAATATCACGTAGCCTCAACTGGTCGCTATCATGACCTTGTATAAGCATATTCCCGATATCCTCCACCGTTTGGAACTTATTGTTGACAGTGACACGGATTCGGTTGTCACCATTATCAAAATAACCCGAATAAGTAGTCTGGTTCTGTCCGTTCAAGGTCATCAACACTTCGGCAGGCAACACCCCCAAATTGGCCATACGGTCTTGCAGCAAAGAGATATTGATACATTCCGGACGCTTGCCATACAACTCTACACGGTCTACCCCTTCAATCTCTCCTACTTCTCGTTTGATAAGTTCCGCATAATCGGCCAGTTCACGGTCGCTCAAGCCTTCTCCCGTCAATGCATAAAACAAGCCATATACATATCCGAAATCATCCATCACTTCCGGTGTCGCAGCTCCTTTTGGCAATTCCGACTGAGCCTTACTTACCCTACGTCGAAGCATATCCCAGCATTGCTCCACATCCTTATCTTTTACTGTAGTCAACAGTTCCACCTGAATCAGAGAAACGTCATTATAGGAATAGCTTTCCACATAACTGACATTACCCATCATACGGATTTTCTTTTCCAGAACATCCGTTACCTCCAGTTCCACCTGATGCGCAGAGGCACCCGGATAAACAGTGACAACCATAGCTGTCTTGACCTTCACTTCCGGGTCTTCCAGTTTGCTCATCTGGAATACACCCACAATTCCTCCTGCCACCAATACGGCGATAAGGAAATAAATCAAGTTCTTATTCTTAAAAGCCCAACTAGTCAAATCCATTACAACAATCCTCCTATATTAGTGTCGGTTACCGGAGGGAGCAGTTTCACGGTTTCACCATCTTCTATATGATTCACTCCACCAGAAACAATCAAATCTCCCACTTCCAAATTCTCTGAAACAACAATACTCTTGCCATCGCTCAACGGACGGATGAATTCCACTTCACGACGACACACGGTCTTACTTTCTGCCAAATAGACAAATACATAAGTTTTTTTATCCACACGACACATTGCAGACGAAGGAATCTGCATCAACCGAGCATTCCCTTCATCATAATAAATACTCACCATCGTATTCATGCCTGGCGATGGAAGAGGCAAATCCTTATCAGCGACTAACTGCAACCGAATAGTATACAACTGATTAGCATTAGCTTTAGGAGTAATGCCTATCATTTTCAGCGGATATTTCTTACCAGGATACAAGTCAAACGTACAATGGAACCCAATGAAATGATCCTTATGGATATAGGCAGCTGCCGGCAGATTGATTTCCACTTCCGGAATACCAGAACCTACCATAGACAACACCGGCATGCCGGCACCCACCGTTTCATGCGCTTCAAACAAATGTTTCTGTATAAATCCACTGAAAGGGGCATATAATTTAGTATACTGCAATTCATCCTTATGATGCTGATACAAGGCAGTAATCTGCTTCAAGCCATACACAGCCTTGTCATAATTATTAGGTGTAGTACCTCCATCCTTATAAAGAGCAATCACACGGTCGGCCTCTGCCTTCACCTCATGATACTTTGCTTCCGTTGCATCCAGCTGCACCTGATAATCGCTAGGATCCAATTCCGCCAACAGCTGCCCCGCCTTTACCTTAGCACCGTCTTTCACATATATCCTCTGAATGACACCACTCACACGAAATGCCAGACTAATATCCTGAGCCGCCTTTACCCGTCCCGGATACTGAATGAAACTTTTATCCTTGTTTGCCGTTACAGTATCAACTTTTACCGTTTGAATTGATTTTTGCTTTGTTGCATTGCCGGAACATGAAGCCAACAAACATAAGCAACTAATGGTACTTAAAAGAAAATGTACTCTTCTCATGCATTTAAATTTATTACATCGTTTAAACATCATAAACATAAAACCGATATAACACTTCAACTGCCGGCAAAAAACGAATCAGTCTGATTTCCGTCCCTTTTTCATTCAATCTGAAATCTATGCTGCTTATTCGCCAATCAGCAACTGCTTATACCCGATTTTATGCATAAAACTAATAAGCAATATTCGTAAATTTTATCGACATCTGCAAGCAAAACAAAAAGAAACTACAAAAAAACTCCCTCACTCCGAAGAGCAAGGGAGCCATTTCCTTATTTGCTAAGTTTCTTGGATTTTTCACGGGCAAGTATCTGCATATCTTCTGCCACATCTTGCTCATCTACGATTTCTACACCAATCATGGTCTCAATCACGTCTTCCATTGACAAGACTCCACGAAGGCAAGCATACTCATCTACAATGACCGAGATATGTTCGCGTTTCTCCAACATCTTCTCCCAGATGTCGTACACCGAAGTGTCTTCTGAGAACGAAAGTACCGGACGGACAAATTCCGAAAGTTTGGCATCTGTCTTATCTTCCGACAGAGCCTCCAAGATTACATCCTTCAACACATAACCCACTATGAACTCCTTGCTCTTGTCATACACCGGAATTCGAGAAAAGTGAAGTTCATTCTGCTGCTGAAACTCGCCCAATGTCATATTCACGTCTGCCGACTCCACCACAAGTTCCGGCGTCATGATTTCCCTGGCCTTTACGGTCGACAAGCGAATACAGCTTTTAATGATTTTTCCTTCTCGCTGATGAAAAACACCTTCATGTTCACCAATCTCCACCATTGCCGACACTTCTTCCCTACTTACCGACACCTGAGGGTTCTTTGGAGAGAACACTTTTGTAATCAGCTCAGACAAGAGGACAAGCGGGTAAACGATAAAGACCATAGCTCTTATAATCTGAGTAGACGGCATAGCCAACGCACGCCAGTAAGAAGCACCTATTGTCTTCGGGATAATTTCAGAAAGTACCAAAATCAGCAAAGTAAGAATCAAGGAGATAATTCCAAGATACTGATCGCCGAAAATCTTTACCGTCTCGGCACCCACACCCACCGAACCGATGGTATGCGCAATGGTATTCAACGAAAGTATCGCCCCCACAGGACGGTCTATATTGTTTTTGTACTCAAAAAGAAGGGCCGCTGTCTTGTTACCCTGATTCTTTCTCATCGAGATGTATGACAAAGGAGTGGAAAGCAAAACTGCTTCCAAGATAGAACATAAAAAAGAAAGTGACAATGCACTTAAAAAATAGAATAAAATAAGTCCCATTTAAAATTCAAAGTTGATAAATAAAATTTGTAAAGAAACAGACTTGCCACCCAATAGCAAGCCAACAGATTGACAATTCTTCATCAGCAGAATCAAATGAGCAATTTCCGTAAATAGATTAGATAACAACGTGGTACAATAATCTTTATCCTTCCCGAAGGATATCCGATAGCTGATGCGTAAGACAACATTCCACTGACACCAAGTGCAGATTCAACACATCCGGCACTTTCATTCGGCATCTTACGACGGACAGGAATACGCAAGCGATGATGCAATGACCAGTCATGCCAAGCAGCATCCGGCTTGATATCCTTTTCTGGCAATGACAACTTCCAAAAACAGGATTCATCACCTTGAATACCTACCACCGACCCGCACACTTCCTCTTCGGAGAAACAGGAGTAGCCTTCCCCCAACAAAAACAAAGCTGACATTCCGATCAGCATCATGAAGTATAATGCAAGTCTTTTCATTCTAAAGTGCAAAGTAACATACTTTTTTCTCATGTACCATTATAAAAAATGTTGTATGCTTCTCCATTCGACTAAAAGATGTTAAGAGATAGTCTTCATTCTTACAAAAGGAAACCTGTTCATCTACCGCATGAGGAAACTTCCTCCCATCAATTTAGTTAAGATATTACAATGTGATGAAAAGCATGTAGGCATAAATTTGCGAATTTCGGCAAAAATCACGAATATTGCACCAAATTTATAGGTAAGTAAAATGACTAAAAGATTATTCATATGGTTCATCTTATTTATTGGATTCATACTACATCTGCAAGCACATCTACTTGAACCAAGAAATATCATTTGTTTCACAGACTCCGACAGTGTGACTGTGGAACCCTATTTAGAGAACCATGCCGACTCTACCAACAAGAAACAGAGTTTCTTTAAAAAGGTACTAAACTATCTAAGTGACGCCAACAAAGTAAAAGAAAACAAGAGGTTTGACTTCAGCATCCTTGGCGGACCACATTATTCTACAGATACAAAATTAGGCATCGGTCTTGTTGCTGCAGGTCTTTATCGCAGCGAGCGAAAAGACACATTACTGCCACAGTCCAACCTCTCTCTTTATGGAGATATCTCTACCGTAGGATTTTATATGCTGGGAGTACGGGGTACTCATATTTTTCCAAAAGACAAGTACCGAATCAACTACAACCTCTATTTCTATTCTTTCCCAAGTTTATACTGGGGAGAAGGATATGATATGGGAGTAAATAATGACAACAAAAGTAAATATGACCGATTCCAAGCTCAAGCGAAAGTAGACTTTTTATGGCGTATCACAAAGAATCTCTATGCGGGACCGCAACTCACCTTCAACTATGTAAAGGGACACGATTTTGAAAAGCCGGAACTATGGGAGGGGGAAGATGCAAGAAACACCAACTTTGGCGTGGGGTTTTCTATACTCTACGACTCCAGAGACTTCCTGACCAACGCCTACAAAGGATTCTACCTCAGACTGGACCAGCGGTTCAGCCCGGGATTCCTAGGCAATAACTTCGCTTTTAACAGTACAGAGTTTACGGCCAACCTCTACAGGCAAGTTTGGAAAGGGGGCGTAGTGGCAGGACAATTCCATACGCTACTCAACTATGGCAATCCTCATTGGGGGATGATGGCATCCTTAGGAAGTTCCTACTCTATGAGAGGATACTACGAGGGCAGATACAGAGACAAGTGTGCCGTAGACACACAAGTGGAGCTGCGGCAAAAAGTATGGCGCAGAAACGGCATTGCAATATGGCTGGGAGCGGGAACCATCTTCCCCAAGTTCTCAGAATTCAAGACGAAACAAATCTTGCCCAACTACGGCATCGGCTACCGGTGGGAATTCAAGAAAAGAGTCAATGTGCGTATGGACTTAGGTTTCGGCAAACATCAAACAGGATTTATATTTAACATAAATGAAGCATTTTAATTTTATAATCAGATTTTTAGAGAACCAAAGGAACTTGCTCTACCTCTTCCTTTTCGTCCTTATCATTCCAAACGTAATTCTTAGTTTTACAGAACCGATGAACTGGGCTGGCAAGATATGTAATACCTTGCTGCCTTTTGCTGTTTATTATTGGCTGATGTGCAAATCGAAGAATCTAGGCAAGGCTTTTCTTTACCTGTTCCCTTTCGTATTCCTGGCTGCATTCCAGATTGTACTGCTCTATCTTTTCAAACGTTCCATCATTGCTGTGGATATGTTCTTGAACCTGGTGACAACCAACCCTACCGAAGCGATGGAACTGCTGGACAACCTGCTTCCGGCCATCGTCATTGTAGTGATTCTATATATCCCTACACTGGTAGCAGCCATCTATACAGCAGTCAAGAAACATAACCTGACCGATGCCTTTAAGACAAGACACCTTCCAAAAGCGAACAAAATGTGCTTGGCCGGTGTCGCTTCGCTGATTGCCGCCTTCATAACCGGACATCACTACGAAATCAAGTCTGATTTATATCCGACCAACGTATGCTACAACATTTACCAGGCAGCCCAACGCACCAAATGGACCGCAGAATATGACGAGACTTCCAAAAACTTCACTTACCATGCCCACTCCACTCATCCGAAAGAGAAAAAAGAAATCTATATTATGGTAGTAGGAGAAACTTCACGCGCGTGCAACTGGGAGTTGATGGGATACGAACGTCCGACCAATCCGGAACTGAAAGGAAAAGAAGGACTGGCATTCTTCCCATATACCTTGAGCGAATCGAATACGACTCACAAAAGTGTGCCGATGCTGATTTCTTCGGTTTCTGCCGTCAACTTCGACTCCATCTATTACCGCAAAGGTATTATTACTGCCTTCCGCGAAGCCGGATTCCACACGAGCTTCATCTCCAACCAAAGACGCAACCACTCTTTCATCGACCTCTTTGGCACAGAAGCCGACGAATACAACTTCATCAAGGAAGAGTCGTCTGACCCGAAATACAATCCTTCCGACCATGAACTGCTGCAACATGTGGCCGACATTTTAAAGCAAGGCCGCTCAAAAGAGTTCATCGTACTGCACATGTACGGCTCGCATTTCAACTACCACGAACGGTATCCGGAAGAAAAAGCGTTCTTCACTCCCGACACTCCGGTAGATGCAGAACCAATCTTCCGCAGCAGCCTGCTCAATGCATACGACAATACAATCCGCTATACCGACCAGTTCTTGGCACAACTGGCAGATATGCTACAAACAGAAAGCACTGATGCCGCTCTGATCTACACCTCCGACCACGGAGAGGATATTTTTGACGACCATCGCAAGTTGTTTCTACATGCTTCACCCGTTCCATCGTACTACCAAATTCATGTGCCTTTCTTGATTTGGACCTCTACAAGTTACCGTGACAACTATGCAGAACTATGGAACACAATATTGGACAACCGACAGAAAAATGTTGCATCCAGCACCTCATTCTTCCATACGATGCTCCAACTGGCAGGAGTAGACACTCCATATCGGAATGACTCGTTATCTGTTGCCGCCAAAGATTTCCGTAACCGTCCGCGTGTTTATTTAACCGACCACAACGAAGCACGTCCGCTTACCGAAATAGGCATGGACAAAGAAGATTTTGAACTATTAACTCTGCACCACATCGAAGGATGGCAGAATTGAAGAAAAACTATTGATATTTTTTAATATGGAATCCATTTACTTAAAAGAAATTACCAAGGCTACCAACTCTCAAGTAGCCTTGATACAACAAATGCTCAACCAGCTGACCTCCCATCCTGTTGTATTCACCATCGACAAACTAGAAGCCATCATCCAGTCACAAGGCAGCCGCCTGTTCTTCTTATGCCATGAAGAGCAAGTATACGGCATGATTACCGTAGGAAGCTATGAAGCCCCTACCGGAAGAAAAACCTGGATAGAAGACGTAGTCATCGACCAACAGTTCAGAGGGAAAGGTCTGGGAAGAGAGATGCTCCGCCAAATCATTAAATTACTCTCCCAAGAAACAGAGACTACACTGATGCTGACTTCCAATCCCAAAAGAATAGCTGCCAATGCACTATATAAAGGTATCGGCTTTGAATACAAAGAAACGAATGTCTACAAAATGAAACTGAAAAGAAAGTAGGCATTCTATTTCCCGACTTGACACACATCTCAACCTAGGAGATTTTGCACCATAACCAATTAACAACAATGATTATGGCAAAAGGAAAAGTAAATTAACGTGAGCTCGACGAATCCAAAACAATGCAAATGTGTGTGTCAATTGTTCGTGAGACATTGATACATGGTCTCTTTGGAAAACAGTAATATGCGGCAATGCCGGAGAAAAGATTGACAATAAAGTTATCAAAGGCCCTATGCCTTAACCCCAATTTAATACTTTATTGATGGTTTTCTTTGATATTCAGCATATTGTAATCTTCATCTGTCTATCTGTGTACTACAAACTTTTTTCTATTTTAATTTTACGAACAAACTCCTCAATACCCCTAAAATATCAATTCATAATCTACCACATCAAGCCAAACACCAAACTTTATCCCTACCTTACGAAAATGAGAAACCTTTTCAAAACCTAATTTCTTATGCAATGCCTCACTTGCTTCATTGCCTGCTGTTATACAAGCAACAATAACCCTTACACCTTCGTTTCTACACTCCAATATAAGACGCTCCATTAGAAGTGTCCCTATCCCCTCCCCTCTACAATTAGGAGCCACATAAATAGTGGACTCCAACGTAGAACTATAGGCTTTCTTCTCCTTCCATGGATGTACATAACAATATCCTTTTACTGTACCTTCGGTAGACACACACACAAAGAACGGATAACGAGAAGCTAGACAATTTATTCTTTCTTCCATCATTGCTTGACTCCATTCCTCCATATCAAACGTAGCCACACTCTCTCGCACATAGAAATTATATATATCTACCATCTGAGCAGCATATCCTTTAGTAACTTTACTAATGAACAAACATTCATTATTTCTTTCATTTTGCATCAATCAACTATTTAAGTTTTAAATCCAATGTAAAGATAAGTAAAAATACCATAACAAACTGAAGACGAAATAACAAATCATTTATCATTATAAAAATGAGAACTAGAAATCTTATCTCTTCATAATTGAAACGTGATTAAAAAATGTAAATCTTTACCCATAATCAAAAGATAAGTCCTAAAAAACGCCTATATTCGTAGAAATATAAAACAATCATGACCAGAAGAAACAACAATATGGAATTATATCTGATTATATTTATTTCGGGAGTCTACAAAAAAGAATGGGTATATGAAACTCACAAGGAACTATTTATTTCATTGGAAAAAT
This sequence comes from Phocaeicola sp., assembly GCA_029257865.1. GTDB lineage: Bacteria > Bacteroidota > Bacteroidia > Bacteroidales > Bacteroidaceae > Phocaeicola. The sequence goes on along the minus strand of JARIAN010000053.1, from coordinate 69,583 downwards.
ATTTCACACTTCATTTAGTCCCTTATTATGAAACCGACAGAGTACCATCCAACGTATATAAAATGATTTTCATTGCCAGTGGAGGAGTAGAAGACCAAGCCATGCGGTGTGTAAGTGTCTTTCCCTACCCTATCACTATCTTAGCTGACGGACTACATAACTCTTTAGCCGCTGCTATGGAAATAGCAGCTTGCATCCGCACCAAAGACTTGAAAGTGCGCATTATCCACGGAACACCGGAACAAATGACCCAGCAGGTGCTGGCGCATCATCGCTCTTACTTGGCCAAACACGAACTAAAGGGCAAACGCATCGGTGTTATAGGTACCCCGGCCCCTTGGCTTGTGGCCAGCCATGTAGACTATCTGCTGGCAGGGCAACGTTGGGGAGTGAACTACATTGACATACCGGCAGAAAATATCTACAAACGTTTCCATCAGATTTCCAACGATGACATTGGAGTGGAAGCGTCCTTGTTCGCCTCGCGAGCTAAAGCCTGCCAGGATGCTACACCAGACGACTTGTTAAGAGCGATGCGTCTATATAAAGCCCTGAAAGGCACTTGCCTGGAAGAATATTTGGATGCAGTGGCGGTTTCATGTTTTGCATTTATTGAGGAGCTGAACACTACAGGGTGCCTGGCTTTGTCGCTTCTGAATGACGACGGTATTCCTGCCGGATGCGAAGGCGATCTGCAAAGCATCATGAGCGTGCTGATGGCACAAACAATCACCGGACAACCTGCATTTATGGGAAATCCCTCATTCATTGACACCCAACACAACGAACTACTCCTGGCACACTGTTCCATTCCTACCCGAATGACCACCGAATTTATCTTACGTGACCATTTCGAGACAAGAAAAGGCATTGCCATCCAAGGGCTGATGCATGAAGGGGATGTCACTCTTTTTAAATGTGGAGGAGAATGTCTGGATGAGTTCTATGTCACCGAAGGCTATCTCACAGAAAATACCAATATGGTAACATGCTGCCGCACGCAAGTAAAAATAAAGTTGGACACTCCAGCCAACTACTTCCTGGAAAACCCTCTAGGAAACCACCACATATTGATACAGGGACACCACGCCAACTTGCTCAAAGCATTCATGCTTTTGAATAGATGTAAGCAAAGAGAATGAGCATTTCACCCTCTAAGTTACTTACAAAAAGAATAGATTTCCAACAAATAATTATTTCCACAGAAATAAGGTTATCACTTTTATTAGTAACTTTGCATATACTATTTACTAACAAAAAAGATTATTATAATTATGATGCATAACTGGTTTGAGTGCAAGATTCGCTATGAAAAAATAGTAGAAAACGGTTTAAGCAAGAAAGTGACAGAACCTTATCTGGTAGATGCACTCAGCTTTACAGAAGCAGAATCACGTATTATTGAAGAAATAACTCCTTTTATCAGCGGAGAATTTACTGTTTCCGACATCAAAAGAGCCAACTACAGCGAACTTTTCCCTTGTGAAGAAGATGCAGCTGACCGTTGGTTCAAATGTAAGCTCTATTTCATCACGCTGGATGAAAAAAGCGGAGCCGAAAAGAAAACAGCAACCAATGTTTTGGTGCAGGCAGCCGACCTAAGAGACTCTATCGTAAAACTGGACGAAGGCATGAAGGGAACAATGGCAGACTACTGCATCGCCTCTGTTGCCGAAACGGCTATCATGGATGTATTCCCTTATTCGGCAGAGCCGGATGTTAAACCGGAATTCCCCGATGCAGATAAAAGATAACAAATTGCCAATATGACACACATTCAGCAAACTATCACGGATATACTGCAAAACCTGCCCGGACATACCAAACTAGTGGCGGTATCCAAGTTTCACCCTTCCCAAGCTATCGAAGAGGCTTATGCCATCGGACAGCGTATCTTCGGTGAGAGTAAGGTACAGGAACTTTCAGCCAAATACGAACAGCTTCCTAAAGATATAGAATGGCACTTCATCGGTCATCTGCAAACCAATAAAGTGAAGTATATCGCTCCTTTCATCGGTATGATTCATGCAGTCGACTCGTTCAAACTTTTGCAGGAGATAGACAAACAAGCAGCCAAAGTGGAACGCAACATCCCTTGCTTGCTGGAGATTCATGTGGCACAAGAAGATACCAAATTCGGCTTTTCATTCAAGGATTGTAAAGAAATGCTGGACAAAGGAGAATGGAAATCCTTGAAACATATCACTATTGCCGGCATCATGGGTATGGCCAGCAATACAGACAATATGGAACAAGTCAGGAGTGAATTTCAATCGTTGAAAAATTTCTTTGAAGAGCTCAAAACCGGCTATTTCCAGGATTGCAGCAGTTTCTGCGAACTGTCTATGGGGATGTCGGAAGACTATCCTATCGCCATAGAAGAAGGAAGCACCTTGGTCCGAGTAGGAAGCATGATATTTGGAAGTAGAACCTATTAAAAAATTAAGCATATGGCACAATTAAAAACAACTTTTGCAGAACTGACTCTAGAAAATCCTATCATTGTCAGCAGTTCTGGATTGACAAACAGTGTAGACAAAATCAAGAAACTGGAAGAGGCAGGAGCCGGTGCTGTGGTTCTGAAGTCAGTTTTCGAAGAACAAATCAACATACAAGCCGGCAGCATGAGCGGATACGGCTCACCTGAAGCTGATGATTACCTGGGAGCATACGTTCGCTCTCACGCATTAACCGAACATATCCAGCTGATTGAAGAAACTAAAAAGGCGGTATCTATCCCTGTCATTGCCAGCATCAACTGCTACTCAAACAGCGAATGGGTGGAATTTGCTCAAATGATGGAGAAGGCTGGAGCCGATGCCTTGGAAATCAACATCCTTGCCCTGCAAACTGAAAAAGAATATGCTTACGGAAGTTTCGAACAACAGCACATCGATATTCTTAACCATGTAAAGAAAGCGGTACATATTCCGGTCATCATGAAACTGGGCAACAATCTGACCAATCCTGTGACCTTAATCAACCAGCTTTATGCCAATGGAGCTGCTGCAATAGTATTGTTCAACCGATTCTACCAACCAGACTTCAACATTGACACATTGACTTACTCTAGCTCAAATGTGATGAGTTCAACCAACGAATTGGCTGATCGTCTCCGCTGGACTGCCATTGCATCGGCTGTTGTCCCTCAGATTGACTATGCAATATCAGGTGGGGTGCAATGCGGTAAGGGGGCGGTTAAAGCCATCTTGGCTGGTGCATCGGCTGTAGAAGTATGTAGTACAATCTACCAACATGGAGCAGGACAGATAGCCTTGATGAAACAAGAGCTAACCGAATGGATGAACGATAAAGGCTTTGAAAGCCTCAACCAGTTCAAAGGCAAAATGAGTGCAACAGCTGCCGGAAAAACCAATCCGTTTGAACGTACTCAATTTATGAAATACTACAGCAACTACGAAGAGTAAACTCTTGCGCTTGTACCTAATAAAATCTCCTTGCCAAGATGTTACACCGACATCTGACAAGGAGATTTTTTATTTCATCAAAGAAGCCGACTCATGCCCAACAAGTTGAAAATCGCCAGACAAACCCCATTCCTGTTGTTTGATGTATAATCGCACAAGGCAATCTTCAATCTTTGCCTTACAAAGACCTTCTTCACCCGTTTTTTGGAGTAATAATTTGTAAAAACAAGAATAAGAAAGTATATTTGCACATTATATTATATATTGTGCAGTATATTTATTATGCATATCCTGCACAGCTAATTTATAAAATATGGAAAAAAGTTTTTTAGCCTTTATAGAAAATAGCATCAAGAAAAATTGGGACTTGGACGCGTTGACCGACTATAAGGGGGCAACTTTGCAGTATAAAGATGTAGCTAGAAAAATAGAAAAGCTGCATATCCTGCTAGCAGAAAGTGGAATAAAACCGGGAGATAAAGTAGCAATCTGCGGACGCAACAGTTCACACTGGGGCGTAGCGTTCTTGGCCATCCTTACCTATGGTGCAGTAGCCGTACCTATCTTGCACGAATTTAAAGCAGACAATGTACACAACATCGTCAACCACTCGGAAGCGCGACTTCTGTTTGTAGGTGATGTAGTATGGGAGGCACTGAATGAAGCAGAAATGCCTAATTTGGAAGGTATTATCCTTATGACAGACTTTACCCTTCTAGTTTCTAGAAGCGAACGCTTGAATTATGCCAGAGAACACTTGAATGAAATGTTTGGAAAGAAATTTCCTCGCAATTTTCGCCGTGAACATGTCACTTATCGCCGTGACAACCCAGAAGAATTGGCTATAATCAACTATACTTCAGGCACAACTAGCGCTTCTAAAGGAGTAATGTTACCTTATAGGGTGTTGTGGTCAAATACTCAATTCGCTTTTGAGGTATTAACTTTAAAGCCTGGCGACCGTGTGGTATCTATGTTGCCTATGGCACACATGTACGGATTGGCATTTGAATTCTTATATGAAGTATCTTGTGGTGTACACATCTACTTCTTGACCAGAATGCCTAGTCCCAAAATCATTGCACAGGCTTTTGCAGAAGTCAAACCGAACATCGTCATTGCAGTTCCTCTCATCATCGAAAAGATTATCAAGAAAAATGTGCTTCCTAAGTTGGAAACCCTCAAGATGAAAGTGCTGATGAAATTGCCTGTCATTAATGAAAAGATAAAATCGGCAGTAAGAGAACACATGATTCAAGGATTCGGGGGCAACTTCTACCAAGTAATTGTGGGAGGAGCAGCCTTCAACCAGGAAGTGGAAAAACTGCTAAAAGATATTGACTTCCCTTATACCGTAGGCTATGGCATGACAGAATGCGGTCCTATCATCGGATACTCAGACTGGAAAGTCTTCAAGCAAGGTTCTTGCGGTAAAGCTGCTCCAAGAATGGAAGTAAAGATTGACAGCCCGGACCCTGAAAACATTGTAGGAGAGATCCTTACTAGAGGAGACAACGTAATGATTGGATATTACAAGAACCCTGAAGCTACCGCACAGGTATTGGATGCAGATGGATGGCTACATACAGGCGACTTGGGTGTCATTGATGCTGAAGGCAATATCACCATCAAAGGTAGAAGCAAAAACATGCTGCTTGGACCTTCGGGACAGAACATCTATCCGGAAGAAATTGAAGACAAGCTGAACAACATGCCGTTTGTGGCTGAAAGTATTGTCATCCAACAAAAAGACAACAAATTGGCCGCACTTGTCTATCCAGACTTCGACCAGACTTACTCACAAGGTCTATCGGATGCTGACATTGAAGCCGCTATGGAAGAAAACCGTGTAACACTGAACACTCAGTTGCCGGCTTATTCCCAAATTGCCCGCATCAAAGTTTATCCGGAGGAATTTGAAAAAACTCCTAAAAAGAGTATCAAGCGATTCTTATATCAAGATATCAAATAATACGATGAATTCAATACTATTCAAAACTGCACTGTTCTTGCCGGGATTCCTCCTGGCAGGAACAGTGTGTTTATATGGACAAGGGGCCAAGAAAAAAGGGCTCAAGAAAGGTCCGAACATTGCGCTCAATATCACTACCCACAAAACCTTTCCAAAGAAGACTTATCTGAACCTGGGATTGTTCAGTAACTATCAGCAACTAAACGGAATAGGTATCAATGTTTTTTCTAGCCTCACTCATTTCCAAAGCCAAGGAATGCAGATAGCAGGACTGGCCAATGTAACCGGTATCAACACCAAGGGAATACAGATTTCAGGATTAGCCAATGTAGCAGGAAAAAACATGTACGGACTGAATCTAGGCGGACTGATGAATATCAGCGGCTCTCAAATGAAAGGTATCAGCATATCTGGACTAGGGAACTTTGCTGGACAAAATAGTTCGGGACTTAACCTTGTGGGAGGTATCAACATCTCCGGAGGAAAATCGTCAGGGCTGCATTTTTCCGGTTTAGCAAATATTGCCGCAAAAGACAAAAAAGGATGCTACATAGCCGGATTGATGAACGTGACCGGGATGTCTTTAAAAGGTGTACAACTTTCTGCGTTAGGTAATATTGCAGCTCAAAAGAATCAAGGCTTACAGCTGGCAGCATTAGGAAATGTAGCAGTAGCCAACAAAGGAACTCAAATCAGCTTGGCCAACTATTCCGTGGAAAACAACGGACTTCAATGCGGCTTGCTCAATGTAGACTCCATCGGGAAAAAAGGTGTTCAAGTAGGCTTAGTCAATATCAGCCGAGACAATATGGCTCACCAATTTGGACTAGTCAACCTCTGCCCCAGCACCCGTGTACAACTTATCGCTACCGGAGGTAATCTTAACTACGCTACCTTAGCTGTTCGCTTCAAACAAAAATATACTTATACGGAAGCAGGTGTAGGGGCCTTCAATCCTGGCAGTGACTTTACTACCTCACTTTCCGTACTTTACCGTACCGGACTGACTTATCCACTCTCAAAAAAAGTTCATTTCGGAACCGATTTAGGCTATTTCCATGTAGAAAACATGAATCAGCCTGAACTATCCCAAAGGATGTACAGTTTCCAACCTAGAATCAATCTGGAATACAGTCTGAGCAAGCGAATCGGAATAATCATAGCAGGTGGATACCAATGGACCAAACCTTATGGCCACCATTCAAACCAGTCGAACAATGCCACATTCGACATCGGACTGATATTCTTCTAAGAAAAGAACATCTACAACAATAAAAAATCCCTCTACCTTTTGAAATGGTCATTGCCACTAAAAGGAAGAGGGATTTCTCTATATCCATTAAGTTCAATCATTCAGACTGGCAGAACGGACACGGCTCAAAGTCTCAGGAGTCATCTGCAGCAAAGAAGCCACATAGACCAATGGAGCACGTCTCATGATTTCCGGATGCAGATGGAATAACTTGTTATACCGTTCGTGTGCCGGTTCAAAGCGCAAAGTATCAGCCTTGATTTGAGACTCTATCAACGAGTTCTCAAAAAACTTACGATATAGTACGCCAATATCACTGTACTTTAATGACAATTCTTCACAGTCTGCTTTAGGAAGTTCCCACAACACTACAGGTTCAATAGCTTCTATCATCAAATAAGTCGGTATTTGTTTTAGATAACTTTCCAAACAGATAACCACTCCCCCTTCATATCCAATATGCTCTGTCACCTCTTTTCCATATTTGAAATAGAACTGGCGGGTCATCCCTTTTTCTATATACCTCAAGCAGTGACACACTTCCCCTTCCGAAAGAATATATTCACTTTTTTTATATTTTTTCTGAACTACTACATCAGCTAAAGCATGTACACTTTCTCGTGACAAGTTCACCTGATTTTCTGAAGCTATCTTACGTACTATTTCTAAAGCTGTTGTCATATTAGATTAAACTGAAATTATTTTACTTTAATACGGTCGAACCCTTCTCCAAAGACACCAATTACGGCACTTTGTGAAACAAACGCATTAGGGTCTATATCTTTAATCAGACGGAAGATTGTAGTAGACTCTCTTCTCTTGGCAAGTACAAACATCATCTTCACATTATTTTTTGTGTAGCATCCTACTCCATCCAAGAAAGTCACCCCGCGGTGCAAGTCTTTATTGATTCTAGTCCCTATTTCTTCGTATTTGCTGGAGATGATAAAAAATTGTACAGACTGACGAGAGCTGTTCACCACCTGGTCGAGTACAAAACTGGAAATAAACAACACTACATATCCATATACAACGCGCTCCCAATCATGCAACACCAAATAACTGGAGGAAATAATCACCAAATCACAAAGCAAAATGACCCGTCCCAGCGAAATATCACGATATTTGTTTACAATGGCAGCAATAATATCTGTCCCTCCACTGCTTCCATTGGCAGAAAAAGTGACTCCAATACCTCCTCCACAAAACGAAGCTCCAAGCACACAGGCCATAAATGGCTGGTCATGAATAATACCGCCTTTTACAAAATGCTGAATAATAGCCAATATCACAGTCATTGAAATAACCGCCCAAATTGTCTTCACACAGAATTTTAGCCCTAATATCTTCAAGGCTAACAACAATAAGCCTGCATTGATTACAAGGTAAGTATATTGCACAGGAATTCCAATCCCCCAATATATAATGGAGGCAATACCAGGCACCGCCCCCGAAGGGATATCACTCGGCAACAAAAAAACAGTCCAACCTATAGCATACATCAGCATGCCTAAAGTAATAGTCACATAGTCTTTCACCTCCCTAAATAGAATCTGAGAGTTTAAAGTAGAATTTGGATTCATGGTTATTTTAATTAGCTAGTTCTTAATGGACGCAAAATAACAAAAAAACATTGAGACAATCATTCATTAGGATATAAAATATTTACTTTAATCTAAGAAATAAAAAACAAGTGTTTTGCAGATGACTTTTTTTTCGTACTTTTGCAACAGTTTGGCAAATTACAACGGCATATAGCTAAATCATGGCACTAGTAAACGAACATCTTCTAAAATTACCCATTGATTTCTTTTTTTCTACAACAGAAAAAAAGATAAACACATTCAAGGTAACGCACCCCAAAGCTCATATCATCCGCCTTGACTCTGGAGATGTCTGCCTGCCACTATCGCATGCCGTAACCCAAGCTATGCAACTAGCAACAGAGGAAATGACTACTCCCAATGGTTTTAAAGGATACGGACCTAAAAGAGGATATGACTTCCTGATTGATGCTATCTTAAAAAACGACTATCACCCTAGAGGAATACAACTAGACAAATCGGAAATATTTATCAGCGAAGGTGTGCAAAGCAGTATTGTACATGTAGGTAACTTGCTGCGCCATGACAACAGCATTGGTATTACTGACCCAACCTACCCTATCTATGCCGCCGCCAACATTATATATGGAAGAGCCGGCACTTTGTCAAACAGCGGTATATGGAGCAATGTCACTTACATCACTTGCTCTCCGGAGAACAACTTCCTTCCACAAATACCCGATAAACGCATAGATATCATCTATCTCTGCAACCCTCATATACCTACCGGATATACATTCAGCAAACAAGAACTAAAAAAATGGATCGCTTATGCTCAAAACAATGATGCTTTAATCATGTTTGATGCCAGTTATGAAGCATATATCCAGCACCTGGAGTTCCCCCATTCTATTTATGAAATAAAAGGGGCAAAAAAAGTCGCCATAGAATATCGCAGTTTCTCCATGAATGCCGGATTTACTGGAGTAAGATGTGGATATGTAACCATCCCGAAAGAAATAGAGGCTTCCACACTAAGCGGCAAGAAGATTCCACTCAATCAATTATGGAACCAATATCAACACATCCAGTATAATGGCAATTCATATATCACCCAAAAAGGAGCTGAAGCCACTTATTCTACAGAGGGAAAGAGAGAAATAAAAACTCAAATCCTATATTATCTGCACAATGCCCGCCAGATAAAAAGCGAATTGCAAAAAACAGGATTTACTGTCTATGGAGGAGAACAGACACCTTTTATATGGGTAAAAACTCCACATGGATTATCCGATTGGCAATTCTTTGACAAATTGCTATATGAAAACCAAATAGCAGTCACCCCAGGTTCCATATACGGACCAAGCGGAAAAGACTATGTCCGTATTTCAGGCTTCTGCAAAAAAGAAGATTACCAAACAACATTAGAACGTATTTCCACATTATATATATAAAGAAAACGAAATAACTTAGATATTATGTCAAAATTAAGATTCAGAGTAGTAGAAAAAGCGTTTCATAAGAAACCGATTGACGTCCCGGCACCAACCGAACGTCCGAGTGAATACTTTGCAAAATATGTGTTCAATCGCGAAAAGATGTTCAAATACCTTTCAAGCAAAGTGTATGCCAAACTGGTAGATGTAATCGACAATGGTGCACCACTTGACAGAAGCATTGCCGATGAAGTAGCTGCCGGAATGAAAAAATGGGCAGTAGAACTGGGAGTAACCCACTATACCCACTGGTTTCAACCTCTGACGGAAGGTACTGCCGAGAAACATGACGCCTTTGTGGAACATGATGGAAAAGGCGGTATGGTGGAAGAGTTTTCAGGAAAGCTTTTGGTACAGCAAGAAGCTGATGGTTCTTCTTTCCCTAACGGAGGTGTGAGAAATACTTTTGAAGCACGTGGATATAGCGCATGGGACCCTTCATCTCCTGTGTTTGTAGTAGATGATACGTTGTGTATCCCTACCGTATTTATTGCTTATACCGGAGAATCTCTTGATTACAAAGCTCCGCTGCTAAAATCTATACGCTCTGTCACAAAAGCAGCACTGGATGTAACTCACTATTTTGACCCTTCTGTAAAGAAAGTTATCAACTATCTAGGATGGGAGCAAGAATACTTCCTAGTAGATGAAGGACTCTATGCAGCACGCCCAGACTTACTACTCACCGGACGTACTTTGATGGGACATGAAGCTTCTAAAAACCAACAGCTGGAAGACCACTATTTCGGTGCAATTCCCAGCCGTGTAGCTGCCTTTATGAAAGATTTGGAAATACAGGCTTTAGAACTTGGTATTCCTGTAAAGACTAGACATAATGAAGTAGCGCCAAACCAGTTTGAATTGGCTCCAATTTATGAAGAATGTAATTTGGCTGTTGACCATAACATGCTGATTATGTCACTTATGAGAAAAATCGCACGCAACCATGGATTCCGAGTATTGCTACACGAAAAACCATTCAAAGGAGTAAACGGTTCCGGTAAACACAACAACTGGTCACTTGGCACCGACAACGGCGTGTTGCTGATGGCTCCAGGCAAGTCTTCAGAAGAAAACTTGCGCTTCATCACTTTTGTTGTCAACACTTTGATGGCTGTATATCACCACAACGGTTTGCTGAAAGCTTCCATCATGAGCGCCACCAATGCCCATCGCTTAGGAGCTCATGAAGCACCTCCTGCAATCATCTCTTCTTTCTTGGGCACTCAGCTAAGTAAAGTGCTTGACCACATGGAAGAAAGTTCTAGCAACGACTTGGTTTCCCTGGGAGACAAGCAAGGTATGCGCCTGGATATTCCTCAAATTCCAGAACTACTGATTGACAATACCGACCGTAACCGCACTTCTCCATTTGCTTTTACTGGCAACCGCTTTGAGTTCCGCGCTCCAGGTTCGGAAGCCAACTGTGCCAGTGCCATGATTGCCCTGAATGCAGCAATGGCTGAACAACTTACCATCTTCAAATCGGAAGTAGACCGACTTATAGAAGTTGGAGAACCTAAGATTTCTGCTATCATTCAAATTATCCGCAGATATATTAAAGAATGTAAGAACATTCGTTTCGACGGCAACGGATATAGTGAAGAATGGAAAGAAGAAGCTAAAAAACGTGGCTTGGATTGCGAAACAAGCTGCCCTCTTATCTTTGACAACTATCTGAAACCGGAAACTATCAAAATGTTTGAATCTACCGGCATCATGAATCGCAAAGAACTTGCAGCACGCAATGAAGTAAAATGGGAAATGTACACCAAGAAAATCCAAATTGAAGCACGTGTACTGGGTGACTTGGTAATGAACCACATCGTACCGGTAGCCATTGAATATCAAACTAAACTGATAGATAATGCCTACAAAATCAAGTCTTTGTTCTCTTCTGAAGAAGCAACAAGCCTTTCTGCTGAGAATCTGGCTCTTATCAAAGAGATTTCAGAACATACAGCCTTCATCAAAGAAAAAATTGATGAAATGGTAGAGGCTAGAAAAGTAGCAAACCGCATTACAGAAGAACGTGCAAAAGCAATTGCTTATCACGACAACATCGCACCTATGTTGGAAGAAATACGTTATCACATCGACAAACTTGAGCTGATTGTAGATGACCAAATGTGGACATTGCCTAAATACAGAGAATTACTCTTTATCAGATAATGTAAACATCAAAGCCAATATCATAAAGACCGTCCTTGCTCCTATCAAACTAGAGCAAGGACGGTTCCTTTTTACCTTCGGCTGAATTTATCCATAGAAAAAGAAAAGCTTGCAATCCCAAAAAATCATACAAACAGCTATCGTTATCAATAAAAGGTTTATATCTTTGCAGTATGAAATGGTTATTCGATTTATTTTTGGAACATTCCGCTTTACAAGCTGTCATCATTATATCAATAATTATAGCTAGCGGGCTTGGACTTGGAAAAATACGCGTGTGCGGTATTTCACTAGGTATTACATTTGTATTCTTTATGGGTATCTTTGCTGGTCATTGGGGACTTTCCATTGACCCTCAAATGCTTACTTATGCCGAAAGTTTCGGTTTAGTTCTCTTTGTCTATTCACTTGGATTACAAGTGGGACCAGGGTTCATCTCCTCTTTCCAACGAGGAGGATACCAACTGAATCTTCTTGGAGTAGGCGTAATCTTGTTGGGTACTATCATGGCTGTAGGATTGACTTTCTGCACTAATGTATCATTGCCAGACATGGTAGGTATCTTATGTGGAGCAACTACCAATACCCCTGCACTTGGTGCAGCACAACAAACTTTAAAACAATTAGGGGAACCTACCAGCGGAGCCGCATTGAGTTGTGCCGTAACCTATCCTTTAGGAGTTGTAGGTGTCATTCTTGCCATTATCTTTGTAAAAAAACTGTTTGTCCGGCAAAGTGATATGACAGAACATGAGCACGAAGACCCCAATCATACTTATATTGCTACTTTCCAGGTACATAATCCTGCCATTTTCAATATGAGTATCCAAGATATTGCCAAACTGAGCTATCCTAAATTTGTCATCTCCCGAATGTGGAGAAACGGTTCGGTAAGTATCCCTACTTCTGATAAAGTAATCAAAGAAAACGACCGCCTATTGGTCATTACTACAGAAAAAGATGTTTCTGCATTGACAGTCCTCTTCGGAGAACAAGAGAAATGTGACTGGAACAAAAAAGACATTGACTGGAACGCAATTGACAGCCAACTCATTTCGAAACATATCATCATTTCACGTTCTGAAATAAATGGCAAAAAACTAGGGTCACTCCGATTAAGAAATAACTATGGCATCAATATCAGCCGGGTTATGCGAAGTGGAGTACAACTTCTTGCCACATCAGGACTTATCCTTCAGTTAGGTGACCGACTTACAGTAGTAGGAGAAGCTGCAGCTATTCAAAATGTAGAAAAAGTATTAGGGAATACAGTAAAAAGTTTGAAAGACCCTAACTTAGCTTCTATCTTTATCGGTATTGTCTTAGGTCTAATCGTCGGTTCTATTCCAATTGCAATTCCAGGTATCAGTTCTCCCGTCAAACTAGGACTAGCCGGAGGTCCAATTATTGTAGGTATCTTAATAGGCTCTTATGGGCCACGTTTCCATTTGCTCACATACACTACCCGTAGTGCCAGTTTGATGCTACGCGGTATGGGACTTTCACTATATTTGGCTTGTCTGGGATTGGACTCAGGTGCTCATTTCTTTGAAACAGTCATGCGCCCAGAAGGCCTTCTGTGGGTAGGACTAGGTTTTCTCATTACTTTCATACCTGTTGTTATCATGGCATTAGTAGCTCTTAGAATATTCCATCTTGACTTTGGCAACACTTGTGGTATGCTTTGTGGTAGCATGGCCAACCCTATGGCACTAAACTACGCCAATGATATCATCCCCAATGATAACCCTGCAGTAAGCTATGCTACAGTCTATCCATTGGGAATGTTCCTCCGCGTAATTATTGCCCAACTTGTACTAATGATATTTGTATAAACTTAACTTTTAATCTCATAATGAAAATCTATAAACAAATCACCCCAGAGATGATACAAAAAGACATCCGCTATTTGGAATTGCTCTCACACAACTTTCCTACGATTGCGGCTGCCAGCACCGAAATCATCAACCTGGAAGCCATAATGAATCTTCCTAAAGGGACAGAACACTTTCTTGCTGACTTACATGGAGAATATGAAGCTTTTCAACATGTACTCCGCAATGCCTCAGGAGCTATTAAGAGAAAGGTCAACGAAATCTTCGGGAACACCTTGCGAGAAGCAGAAAAGAAAGAATTATGTACTCTGATTTATTATCCGGAAGAAAAACTAATCCTGGTAAAAGAAAAAGAAACCGATTTGATAGACTGGTATGTCATTACCTTAAACCAGTTGGTTAAAGTCTGCCAAAACGTATCTTCTAAATACACACGTTCAAAAGTAAGAAAAGCCTTGCCGAAAGAGTTTTCATACATCATTCAAGAATTGCTGCACGAAAGTAGCATCGATCCCAACAAGCAGGCATATATCAATGTAATTATCAGTACAATCATCGAAACACATCGTGCTGATGATTTTATTATTGCAATGTGCAATCTCATCCAACGCCTAACTATTGATTCGCTACACATCTTAGGTGATGTATTCGATCGTGGACCAGGTCCTCATATCATTATGGATATTTTAAGACGCTACCATAATTTTGATATCCAATGGGGGAATCACGATATTCTTTGGATGGGAGCAGCATCAGGAAACAAATGCTGCATCGCCAACGTTCTTCGTATGGCTATGCGCTATGGAAATCTTTCTGCCTTGGAAGATGGCTATGGAATCAATCTGTTGCCTTTGGCTACTTTTGCCATGGAAGTCTATTCAGAAGACCCATGCACTTATTTCAACCCAAAGATTGATTCATCAAACAATCACTATAACGACAAGACCATCCGCTTGATTGCCCAAATGCATAAGGCCATCAGCATTATCCAATTTAAACTGGAAGCTCAAACCATCCGAAAGAGACCAGAATTTCAAATGGAAGACAGGTTACTCCTTCATCACATTAATTTTGAAAAGGGAACAATCCAAATTGACGGGAAGGAATATACTCTTAGAGATAACAACTTCCCAACAGTCGACCCTCAAGACCCTTATCGCCTGACAGAAGAGGAAGAAGAAATAGTAGCCAAACTACACCACTCATTTTCACGGAGCGAGAAACTCCACAAACATATGAAATGCTTGTTTAGATATGGGTGCATGTATAATGTATGCAACTCTAATCTTCTTTTCCATGCTTCTATGCCTCTCAATGAAGATGGCAGCCTGAAAAATGTAGAAATTATGGGACGAAAGTATAAAGGAAAAAAATTGCTTAACCGGGTAGGAGAACTAATCCGTACTGCTTATTTTGCAGAACCCGACAGCAAGGAAAAAGACTTTGCCATAGACTATATTTGGTATTTATGGTGCGGAAAAGATTCTCCAGCATTCGATAAAAGTAAAATGGCTACGTTTGAACGATATTTCCTAAATGAAAAAGAAACCCATAAAGAAATAAAGGGGCACTATTATATGCTCAGAGACCGCGAAGATGTTTGCGATATGATTCTTGATGATTTTGGGGTGAAAGGAAGCCACCGTCATATCATCAACGGACACGTACCTGTAAAGGCAGTACAGGGAGAGAAGCCTATCAAAGCCAATGGCAAACTAATGGTCATTGACGGAGGATTCTCTAAAGCCTATCAACCTGAAACTGGTATTGCCGGATATACATTGGTTTATCACTCTAGAGGTTTCCAGTTGGTACAGCATGAGCCGTTCACTTCTACCCAACAGGCAATAGAGGAAGGACTTGACATTAAATCGACCACCCAAATAGTAGAAATGAGTACCCAACGGATGATGGTAAAAGATACAGATAAGGGCGCAGAGTTAAGCATCCAAATAGAGGATTTGAAAAAATTACTCGTTGCCTACCGTACAGGAATCATTAAAGAGAAAGCGATTTAATACCATCATTTCAACTAGAAAAATCCCTTATGAATGCATTTCAGTTACCTTGCATCCATAAGGGATTTTTAAATTATACTACTCGACAGAACCGTTATCCAATTTACGTTTTTTCATTTCAGTGTCACTTCCACCGGACAATGATCGGAACCGAATATGTCAGTATGAATCTTCGCACCCTCTAAACGGTTTTCTAGACGTGAAGAAGCCAAAAAATAATCAATACGCCAGCCTGCATTCTTTTCACGAGCCTTAAAGCGATACGACCACCACGAGTAAATATTCTCCTGAGCTGGATAAAAATGGCGGAAAGTATCTATAAATCCCGCATTAAGCAGGATTTGAAACTTATCGCGCTCTTCATCTGTAAAACCAGCATTCTTACGGTTCGACTTAGGATTCTTCAAGTCAATTTCTTTATGAGCTACATTTAAATCCCCGCATACTACAACAGGTTTCTTTTCATCCAAACATTTCAAATAAGCACGAAAATCATCCTCCCATGACATACGATAGTCCAAGCGTTTCAACCCGTCCTGAGAATTAGGTGTATATACTGTCACCAAATAGAAATCTTCCATTTCCAAAGTTATTACTCTTCCTTCGTGATCATGTATATCCACACCAATACCATAAGCTACCGAAAGAGGTTCATGACGAGAAAATATTGCAGTACCAGAATATCCTTTCTTCTCTGCATAATTCCAATAAGACCGGTATCCTTCAAAAGCCAAATCTAATTGTCCTTCCTGCATCTTCGTTTCTTGCAAACAGAAGAAATCAGCGTCCAACTGTGCAAAGGCCTCACGAAAACCTTTTTCGCAACAGGCTCTCAACCCGTTTACATTCCAAGATATCAGTTTCATAATGTATAGGTTATTTTTTTAAATCAAACAAATAAGTCAGTTTCGCTCCGATACAAGAATGAGCAGAACGAGAAAAATAATCTTTCTTCGTACTATTGTAAAAGTCGCTCAATCCAAAATAATATCTTGCCTCTACGATGAAATGTCCAATGCCAGTACGCACTTCCAATCCTCCACCGCCAACAATACCATAATCAAACTTTCTATCAGCCATCTTACCATACTGCACATTCACCCCATTAGGTCGTTGCTCAGGATGCCAAGACGCACTCATCTTTTCTTTCTCCGCTATTAAGAAACTCACTTGCGGACCAAGATTCAAAACAAAACGCACCCCGTTTCCTTTGTCTTTACCAAAGGCTAAATGAGCCAAAAGAGGCAATTCCAAATAACTCATCGCACGCTGATAATTATCACCACTCTCATCTTCTATTTTTTCTTTCCAACCTCTTTGAGAGAAATTCAGTTCCGCCTGAATACCACAAATCATCTTGAAATATTTTTCAGATACAAAGCGAGCAGTTACACCAATTTCAGGAAAAATCGCATTGCTCTGCTTAATTTTCGGATCAAAACTTACAGAACTAATATTTACACCTCCATTAACCCCGACAGCAAAGTTATGCCGCTGGTCTTGAAGCTGTGCACGCAACGGAAACACATTTAAGCCCCATACTGCAATCAGCAAAAAAACTATATATAACTTCTGTTTCATTATTCAAAATCAAGTTTTATAAGTTCAAAATCCTTAGCAAAATGCACAAAGAACACCTTACGATTTATAAATCCACCCCAATTATTTACTCGTTCAAATTTAAACCCTGTCTGAATAGGTGTCACCTGAACACGATGTAAATTCTCTTCGATATCACTCCCATGCATAGCCAGACCTTTCAAAAAGAAATAACCTATATCAAAGCCCAGCATACCATATTTAGGAAATGTATTGGCCATATCCTTGCTAAACCACCGGCGGTAAGACTGAGTAAAACTTATTGCTGCTGGAAACAGGTTATTCGTATAAAATGACGAATAGAAATAAGTATCCAATTCATAAAAGCTTGCCAAGAAGTCTTGAGTATAAGTCTGCCATTCCGGATAACCAAACAAATGCATATTAAAATTAGGATGCTCACGACGCACTTGGGTCAAATGCGGCAAGACTTTAGTCAAGGTACTGCTTTTTCCGGATATAGGTATAAAAATATTCTCCTTAAGTGTATCCATCGCAGCAATCACACGCATCGGATCCAACTCCATCCCCAACTGGATTTGCTTAAAAGGCACCCCTTTGTCTTTCAGTTCAGTTTTCATTCCTTTTATGAAATCGAGTTTATCAGCAGCCTGGCTTCCATCATCAACAAACACTACATTAGTTTTACCAAACTTACGAATGTAATGTTCATACACTTCTGAATAAAGATACGATTGAGGAGTGTTTACCTGATACACATAAGGATTATTAAACACTTGATTCACTTTCGGAGAGAAAGGAATTACCAATCGAGCTTTATTCTTCTTGGCAAATTCTGCTAATACAGGAATCTCTTCTTGATTAACCGGACCAAAAATTATATCCATCCCCTTAAGATTGTTCTGTGACAATACAGACTGAAGTCCTGCAGCTGTTCCTTTCGTATCATAAGTATAAATATCCAAAGATATCCCTTGATGCTTCAAGCTATCCACAGCCATCAGAAAGCCTTCATAAAACTCTACCATACGAGACTGCTCATCATTGCGAGAACTAGATTTGGAGAACGGCAACATCACAGCAGCACGTATCGTGGCATATTTCTTATGAGTAATTTCATTTTTACGGAATAGTTCTTCATTGCTTGGAGCCTGCACATCAACCACAGACTTAGAAGCTGCCACCGACTGCCCTTTCTGTGGATAAGGAATGAAAAGAAAAGTTCCCTTCTTAAGCTTCTTCACCCTCAATTCCGGATTGGCTGCAATCAACTCCTCCTCTGTCAGTCCATACTCACGACTGATACTGAAAATCGTTTCCTTGCGCTGCACCTTATGCATCTCCCTCCATTTCTCCTGCTGTGCCGGAGTTTCTTCTTTCTTAGGAGCCATTACCTCTTGCTTATCACCACTTGAAGTAGGAATAGCAATGACTTGTCCAATACGGAAATTACTTGCGCTAAGACCAGGATTTGCCTGACAGATTTCCTGAGCCGTGACATTGTATTTCACAGTCAACTTATAAAGAGTTTCTCCAGCCTGAATCGTATGAAACTGCTCTTTCTGATTATTACTGCTATGCTGTGGTATCTTCAAAGCCTGCCCTGCACGGATTTGTTCTCTACTATTCGGATTCATACGTACAATATCGTCCACCGTCACATTATACATGCTGGCTATCGAATAAAGACTCTGTCCTTTTGTCACGGTATGTAAAAAGTAACCGGTGCCGTTCTGAGCCTGCACCTTTATGCTTGGGACTCCAGCTACCAGAGCCAGAGACAAGCAAATCGCTTGAATAAATTTCATTTTGCTTCTGATTTATTGAAAGACAAAAGTACAAAAAAAAGCATTATCTTTGCAAGCATATTATCTATTTTAAAGATATGGAAGAAGGAAAAGAAACAATCAGCGTGCAGGGAGCACGCGTACATAATCTCAAGAATATCGATGTAGAAATCCCACGCAATTCCCTTACCGTCATTACGGGACTCAGCGGAAGCGGAAAATCCTCGCTTGCTTTTGATACCATCTTTGCGGAGGGGCAGCGCCGTTACATTGAAACCTTCTCAGCCTATGCGCGCAATTTTATGGGCAATATGGCACGTCCTGACGTTGACAAGATAACCGGACTGAGTCCTGTTATCTCCATCGAACAAAAAACCACCAACAAAAATCCTCGCTCTACAGTAGGGACCACCACCGAAATATATGACTATCTACGTCTTCTGTACGCACGTTCAGGAGTCGCTTACTCATATCTTTCAGGGAAGAAAATGGTTAAATATACCGAAGAACAGATTCTAGAACTCATCCATGATAAATATGCAGGAGCACGCATCTATATTATGGCACCCTTAATACAGGCTCGCAAAGGGCATTATAGAGAATTATTCGAGTATATCCGCAAGAAAGGTTTTCTCTATGTGAGAATTGACGGGGAAATTACAGAGATTACTTATGGCATGAAATTGGACCGCTACAAGAGCCATAACATCGAAGTAATCATTGACAAGGTTGAAGTTACAAACAAATGGATTCAAAGGCTGAAACAGAGTATTGCCACTGCAATGAAAATGGGGCAAGGGCTCATCATGATTCAAAACATGCAGACACAAGATACTCATTTCTACAGCAAACGGTTAATGTGCCCTGAAACAGGCCTTGCCTACCGCGAACCCGCTCCTCATAATTTCTCATTCAACTCCCCTCAAGGTGCTTGTCCTCGCTGTAAAGGATTGGGATTCATTGACCATATCGACGCCAACAAGGTCATTCCAGACCGCTCGCTGTCTATTTACGAAGGAGCTTTAGCCCCTCTCGGTAAATACTCTCCAAACTTATTGATTTTCCAAGATTTAAAAGATTTGCTAAAAATGCATAATCTGACAATCAAGACCCCTATCAACCAAATGCCGGAAGAAGTGGTAAATGAAATCTTACATGGCTCAGAGCAACATTATTATGAAGGTCTTGCCAGTTGCTTGGAAGGGATGCAAGATTCCTCTAGCCGCACACAGAAATGGGCCGAACAATATATTACCACCGAAGTGTGCCCTGAATGCCATGGTGATCGCCTAAATAAAGAAGCGTTGCATTTCTTGATTGGAGGAAAGAATATTTCCGAACTGGCTGCCATGGACATTAAAGAACTTTATGAATGGCTGATGCACGTAGAAGACCATATGTCTACCCGACATAAAATCATTGCATCAGAGATTTTAAAAGAAATACGTACCCGACTGAAGTTCTTGCTTGATGTAGGACTGGACTACTTGTCACTGAACCGTTCCTCTGCCACTTTATCAGGAGGAGAAAGCCAACGAATCCGTCTTGCTACACAGATTGGCTCGCAGTTGGTCAATGTACTATATATCTTAGATGAGCCTAGCATCGGACTGCATCAACGAGACAATATCCGACTCATCAACTCCCTAAAGGCTCTGAGAGATTTAGGAAATTCGGTCATCGTAGTGGAACACGACAAAGATATGATGCTATCTTCCGACTACATCATTGACATGGGACCCAAAGCTGGACGATTAGGAGGTGAGGTTGTCTTTGCGGGTACTCCCCAAGAGATGCTGAAGACGCAAACACTTACTTCACAATTTCTGAATGGAAGCATGAAGATAGAAATCCCTGCAGAAAGAAGACCTGGCAACGGTAAGTTCATCACGCTGAAAGGAGCCAAAGGAAACAACTTAAAAGGAGTTACTGTAAAATTTCCGCTAGGGCTGTTTATCTGTGTTACTGGAGTATCGGGAAGCGGCAAGTCAACACTTATCAACAACACGCTGCAACCCATATTGTCACAACACCTCTACAGGTCTCTAAAAAAGCCTATGGCATACGATTCTATAGAAGGGATTGACAACATAGACAAAGTAGTCAATGTAGACCAATCTCCTCTTGGGAGAACTCCACGTTCTAATCCAGCTACCTATACCGGTGTATTTTCCGACATCAGAAGTCTCTTTGTTGAACTCCCTGAAGCGAAAATCAGAGGCTACAAACCGGGAAGATTCTCATTCAACGTATCTGGCGGCCGATGCGAAGCCTGTGGAGGCAATGGATATAAGACTATTGAAATGAACTTCTTACCCGATGTAATGGTGCCTTGTGAAATCTGCCACGGCAAACGATACAACCGTGAAACATTGGAGGTACGCTACAAAGGGAAGTCTATCGCTGACGTATTGGACATGACAATCAACCAAGCTGTAGAATTCTTTGAAAATGTGCCGCAAATATTAAATAAGATTAAGGTACTGCAAGAAGTCGGACTAGGATATATCAAACTAGGGCAATCTTCTACTACTCTATCGGGGGGAGAAAGCCAACGAGTAAAACTGGCTACCGAACTTTCCAAACGTGATACCGGTAACACCTTATATATATTGGATGAACCTACCACCGGATTACATTTCGAAGATATACGTGTCTTACTGGAGGTATTGAACCGCTTAGTAGACAAAGGCAATACAGTCTTGGTCATCGAACATAACCTTGACATAATAAAAGCCGCAGACTATTTGATTGACATGGGTCCAAATGGCGGACGAGAAGGTGGTGAGTTGCTTGCATGTGGCACTCCTGAGAAAGTAGCACGCTCCCAAAAAGGCTACACGCCAGCATTTCTGAAAGAAGAACTGAAAAATAAATAATATACTTAACATATCTCATTATGGCTAAAGAGAAAATTGCAAAAACAAATGCAGCACGCCTATTAGATAGGGATAAGATTAAATATGAACTCGTTCCCTATGAAGTAGATGAACATGACTTAAGTTGCGTACATGTAGCTGCTACATTGGGAGAAAACATTGAACAAGTATTCAAGACATTGGTATTGCATGGAGATAAATCTGGCTATTTCGTTTGTGTAATTCCTGGAGAACATGAAATAGACCTAAAAATAGCCGCCAAAGTTTCAGGAAACAAGAAATGCGACCTTATCCCTATGAAAGAACTGCTACCTCTAACCGGATATATACGTGGAGGATGTTCACCGATAGGTATGAAAAAACATTTTCCAACCTATATACATTCCACCTGCAATAACTTTCCACACATTTACATAAGTGGTGGAGTGCGGGGAATACAAATTAAAATAATACCTGCCGATTTAATCAAAGTTAGTCAAGCTGAATTGTGCGAACTCTTTTAAGAGCAGGAACCGGCTGCAACTTTCAGCAAAAAATCGCTGCATAGTCGCCTCCGAGAGATACACTATGCAGCGATTTTCATATATGAAGAGAAGACCATAAGTTTTCTCTTTATAGTTCAATATGTGAGATAAAATATCAGTTATATTGTTGAGGACGAGTACAGATGACTTTCATCTTTATGCGACTATCTTTATCCCCTTGCTTACCGCTTTTCAATAAAGAAGCAGAGTTTACATTCAAGTCGTTTTCTATACTAATTGTCTTGCCCATATTTCCATCAATTTCGGCGACAACCGGAACTAATAAGACTTTGTCCCATCCTTCATTCTTCTTTTTCCACTCTTCCCAAGCAGCTTCACCTTTAGCCTTTTCAGTCTTCATCTCACTGAAGATAGAACCGACCAGCCTATTCAGCTTCAAAAAATCGTATGTTCCCTTCTTGGCATTAAACGAAGTCAAGAAAGAAGAAATGTTATCTTCCGTCTTATTTTGCTCAAAGAACGTTGTCATCTCGTTTTTACGCACCAACAACAACTGTGAAGGAGTACCCATCTTAAAAGGTCTATCAGACTGTTCCTTCAACTTCTGGAACGACATAGACACAGCATTCAATGTATCATTCTTATGAATTTTAAACATTTCCTCCAAAGGCAACGTAACTTCCGTACAAATACCAGCCGGAGTTTTCAAGTAAGTCTGTTTCTCATCACTC
The DNA here is from genome assembly GCA_029257865.1 of Phocaeicola sp. Classification (GTDB taxonomy): domain Bacteria; phylum Bacteroidota; class Bacteroidia; order Bacteroidales; family Bacteroidaceae; genus Phocaeicola. The sequence goes on along the minus strand of JARIAN010000053.1, from coordinate 46,424 downwards.
ACCAAATCCTTGAGGTTCGCATTGTCGAAACGTGAAGACATAAACACTTCCTTGGTAGCAGCCATCTGAGCATATCCTGTAAAGATTGTATCCTTGCCGGCTTTCGTCTTGCCACCATATTTCATCTTGATATTCAGATAAATATCAGAAATATAAAGGATTGACCCTTCTCCATGCGTAGTATGGATATAAAAACCCTTCAATACATTTTTGATAAAAGACTCTGAATCTTTGAAATATGGATGCACAGTCTTTCCGTTCTCGATTACCGTATGGTTATATTTGTTTGAAAACATTTTGCAAAACTTATCATCCAACTTAACAGACACATTCGGATAATAAGTCTTGTTTCCATTCATATCCACCAAATTTCTGATAGAGTCACTTACCGTCTTGTCATATGCCGAATAATCTTTCACAGCCAAAAATGGGTTAGAGGCATCATAATATTTGGTCAAGTCTGGATTGCTATAATATAAGTTCTTGTCTTTACCATCATCTTTAATGATAGTAGTTAACGTATCCACCTGCAGACGCAATGTAGCCAATGAATCACCAAAATAATTCATATAATAAAGTCCCAGACTTAGCTCGTCAATACTTTTAAGTGTTTTAGGTAGCACAAAGTTTTCAGGACAATTTATCTGCACCAGGAAATCGGAACTGAATGTTCCATAGTGCTCGTCAGTAAACTTACCCAAATAGGCAGTACTCGAACGTGAATACACCGAATCCAAGAGATGAGAAGCAGTCTCCACCTCATACGACTCAGCCTTAGCTTCTATCAGTTCGTCATCAATGATAAACTGCCCTATTCCCTGTGTCTCGTCATCACAACTGTAGAGTGTAGCGGCCAATCCAATTGCCGCCAAGAACTTAAATTTCATTTTCTATAGTTTTAAGGGTTGATTCTGTTAATCAGCATCTACCAATATTTTATTATACAAATCCTGACAAGCATCTGCATACGCATCGCCAGTCTGGAAATCCACAACCGGAAGATTCAGACCTTTAGCATAGTCTATGATTCCCTGGTTTACATTCTCACTGTTTTGCACCACACCATCTGAATAAGCTATTGCCAGTTTGCACAGTTCTTCGTAATTGGCAGGTGTATCCACCATCTTTAAGTCATCCAAAGTGATATCACGATACAGCACCTGTTCCTTAAAGTTAGGAGCAAGATTAGCTTTTGGTCCGTCCCCATATACAGAGAACACTACTTTAGAGTCTCTAAAAGAAGGCTCGTCCTGGTATGCTTTCTTGATAAACAAAGGCACAACAGCACTCATCCATCCGTGGCAGTGGATGACATCAGGACACCAGCGAAGCTTCTTCACTGTCTCCAGCACACCTCTTGCATAAAAAATAGCACGTTCGCCGTTGTCTTCATATTCGTTACCTTCCTCATCGGCAGTCATCAGTCGGTGCAGAAAATAATCATCATTGTCGATAAAATACACCTGACGGCGTGCTGATTGGATAGATGCTACTTTAATAATCAACGGGTGGTCTGTATCATCAATAATGATATTCATTCCAGAAAGGCGGATTACCTCGTGTAGCTGATTACGACGTTCGTTTACATTGCCCCATTTAGGCATAAATGTACGAATTTCATAGCCTTTATCCTGTATGGCTTGTGGCAGGTTCTGTCCGATAAGAGACAATTCACTCTCTGATACGTAAGGAGTAATTTCTTGTGTAATGAATAAAATCTTTTTCGCGCTCATGTTATTATTATTGCTCATAAACATTTTGCAAAGATAATAAAAAAATAGATATGAATGACAAAATGCTAATTTTAATAATTCCTTATAGTATGTTAATATATTAATTTTCTGACAAATAACAAAAGGCATAATAGAAGGAATAGTTATCTTTATTTGTAAATTCTTTTGCTGTTTTTAGGCATTCTGTTTCTTTATATGACAAAAATGTGGTTATTTTGCATCCGAATTATCCAATTAGGTGTTTTTAACGAACAAGAAAATGAAGTTGATTCAAACAATTAAAGAGCTCCGAACAGAACTGGAGGGCCTCCGAAACGCTGGAAAGTCTATCGGACTGGTGCCTACTATGGGAGCCTTACATGCCGGACACGCATCTTTAGTAAAGCGTGCTGTTGCAGAAAATGATGTGGTAGTAGTCAGTGTTTTTGTAAACCCTACCCAGTTTAACGACCAGAATGATTTATTGAAGTACCCGCGCACCTTGGAAGCCGACAGCGCTTTGCTTGAGACTTGCGGTGCTTCTATTGTTTTTGCCCCTTCTGTAGAAGAAATTTATCCGGAGCAAGACACACGTCAGTTCAGCTATGCTCCTCTTGACACCGTAATGGAAGGAAAGTTCCGTCCGGGTCATTTCAACGGAGTATGCCAGATTGTAAGCAAGTTGTTCCTGATGGTAGAGCCTACCAGAGCTTATTTCGGTGAAAAGGATTTCCAGCAACTGGCTATCATCCGCGAAATGGTACGCAAATATCCGTTTAACTTGCAGATTGTAGGATGCCCTATCGTACGTGAAGAAGACGGACTGGCCTTGAGCAGCCGCAACACCCGTCTGAGCAGCGAACAGCGCAAACAAGCACTGCAGATTTCCGCCACTCTGTTTGCCAGTGTAGAGTTTTCAAAGAACCATTCTTTAGCTGAAACCAAAGCATTTGTAGAAAATAAAATTGCAGAGGCTGAAGGACTCAGACTGGAATATTTTGAAGTGGTGGATGGCAACACACTTCAATCTGTAGCACAATGGGAAGACACTGATTACATTGTAGGATGTATCACTGTGTTCTGCGGAGAAGTAAGATTGATTGATAACATCAAATACAGGGGCGTACAAGCATGATGATTGAAGTATTGAAATCAAAGCTGCACTGTGTATCGGTCACAGAGGCCAATCTGAACTATATGGGAAGCATCACTATCGATGAAGATTTGATGGATGCAGCCAACATGATTGCCGGAGAAAAAGTGCAGATAGTAGACAACAACAACGGAGAACGTTTTGAAACGTATATTATAAAAGGAGAAAGAGGCTCTGGCTGCATCTGTCTGAATGGCGCTGCCGCCCGTAAGGTTCAGGTAGGCGACGTGGTCATTATCATGTCGTATGCCTTGATGGACTTTGAAGAGGCGAAGACTTTTAAGCCTACAGTCGTCTTTCCTGATACTGCAACCAACCACTTGGTATAAGGAAAGCTAATCATTCCACAATTTTAGTTTTCCGACTTGGCAGTTGGCAGAACTTGACATACCCCGTCCTTGTTCTGCCAACTGCTTTTTTTCATCCTCACAGCTATGATATAAGACCCCCCGATTATACAGTCATCAATAATATCATAAATCAACCTAAATAGAGAATTCTATTGCAAAATGATATAATATCTAAATATTACCTAACCCTTACAAATTTCGGCACGCTACATCTAGCGCGCTATATTGCATTTTTATACTAGATATATTCAATATCAACCTCATTACCCCCTCACTATACCGAAATCGACGAAACATTTTTACCCAATCTTGTAGTTATTTTTTGCCAAATGCTTATATATTTTCCCCAAAATAATTATAAGATCCTCCTAAAACATCAGCAAGATTTAACTTCACCTAGTATAAATCTCCCAAATAGCATCTCATTTTTTCTAGACCAACTTAAAAAATGAAGAGAATTTATCCACTTAACGCTTTATTTACCAAACAAATAGAGAAATATTCACGCTCTCAAAATCCAGAAAAATTAACCACCATGAATCATTACTCTAAATTTCAAATTCTCAGCTGTTCTGAAATACATTTTGACATATTGATATAAAAACAGAACACACAATATTTATAAGAGAAACTCAAGCAACCAACAAAAAAATCGGTATATATTCCCAAAGTCAGGAACATATACCGATTATAAAAAGTAACTATTTCAACATATCCATTTAATCTTCCATAGGGAAAATAAATCCGTTACCACCATTATCATCGAACTTAGCAGCTTGAGGCATTGAAAGATGTTTAGCATTCTTACTCCAATCCCACAACTTAGTTTCATCTTCTGTCACCTCATTTGTTTCCACATTACGTTTCTTACCATTCAATGGATAATACAAAAGCAAGTTGTCATCATTTCCATCAACCATTTTCCAAAGATAAGATTTGATTTGCTGCTGAGTACGAGCAGTTTTCCAAAAACGCACCTCACGGATGAGTTCATTGCTTCCTCCAATCCAAAATCCTACCAAGCCATAAGCCCCTGTACGGATTTCGCGATCTGCCACCAACTCTCCATTTACATACACATAATTCTTCTTTCCATCATACACAAATGAAAGCATATACCATTCATTAGGCTGTGCTGAGAATTTATCAGCAGACACATCTATCTGAGAGTTTCCAGTCTTAATTTGAAGTTGATTAGGCTTAATGGTCACATCACCAAAACGAGTATATATTTCATCAAGCATACTTGAACCAGAAACCAACTTAGTACCACCGATAGATTGATTATTAGCATTATACTGAGAACGATTTATCATCATCTCCATAGTCCATTGTTCCACTTTGAAATCATTTGGAAACATCTTATCATCCTCACTGCCATATCCATTAATACGCAAAGACTTAGTATTGATTCGTTGTTCCAAAACTAACAACGTTTCTTCCTGCCCTTCAATAACTCCAACACCCCCTCCACTCAACTTTACAGGTAAAGCATAAGAGCCTTGAAGAGAGAATTTCACATTCTTCAATTGTAGAGGAACCACTAAGGCTGTTTGTTTTGACTGGAATTTCAAATCACTAGTCAATTCATACATGTCGGCAGGAAGCAACAAATACTCAGTACCATTCTTCTTATTATATCTATCTAATTGTTCCTTATTGCCAGCCTCCAACACAACATGTGTTTCTTGTTCTACTTTCTGAGTCAACTTAAGTACGATATTCTTAACTTTTACATCCTTATTCTCTTCCACAAAGATCTGAGTAACCGGATCACTTGCAATATAAACGCCCTGTTCTGCAGAATAATCAGCAACAGGATCTTTATACAATTCATTTTGGCATCCAGTTAAAGCCAATCCACCCAAAAGGATACCTAAGCAAATATGTTTTTTCATAATCTTTCAAAATAATAATTTATCAATCCAATTTTCCTGGAATTACTTTATTTCCATAATCTAAGGCCATTCTAAGCCATTTGTACGGAGGTTCATTTGCAAAATCATATTCCATGTGGAAAGTACCCACCCCACCGATTCTACGACCGCTAGGAAGGTCCAATGTAGCATAATCCAAAATCTGTCTACCTTCTGCAAACTTATTGATTTCAGGACGAACACTCGTATATCCAGAAACGCCACCGGTACGCCATCCTTGTTCAAATTCTACAGTAATGATGGTTTTGCGTTCCCAATCTTCCAAATGCTCCTTTTTAATTTTCCATATCACAGCCCTTGTAGAACTCTCCCAATAAGCTTGATAAATATAATGGTCAACCATTTTAGATGCTTCTGCTGAAAGCAAATCCGGCTGTCCGTCCATCACCAACATTCTTCCTGCTGGTTTCAAACGGTCATACATAGTCTTAATAAAAACATACATATTATGTTTCTCATCTATCACACTTCCATTCGCCAATGTTCCACTATGACCATATCCGGGTTCGTAGTCAATATCAAAGCCATCCAAATTATATTTTTCAATACTATCACAAATAGCATTTGCATACGCTTTGACACCTTCTTTGAAATCACCGCCACCTTTTTCGGTCACCCAATACTGAGTAGCATCCTTTCCCGGAGGAGTCATTTGGTCGCCTAAATTCTGCACAATCCAACAAAGCAAAGCCTTACCACCTTTTACCTCTTGGAAAAATTTAAGGTCTGTTTTCTGGTCTTCAGACAAATTACCCCTTGTACCCCATAATGATACAAAGTCCACACTGTCTGGCAACATCTTCAAATAGTTCTGTGCATTATTACCTTTTCCGGTCCAGTTACCAAACCAACCGAATCCTTTCACGTGAGGAGTTTTTCTATATTCACGCAACTTAGCAAAATAACTTCGCATAGTAGGAGTCAAGTCAGCTTCACTTTTAGCTTCCAACAAAGGAATATATTTTTCCAATCCTTGTTGATTTTCGTAAGATTCCAGTTCAGGAGTTGTCCAATCAGAACAACTCACAAAGCCTGCCGCCATGAGCATTACGCTCAAATATTTCAAAATTTTCATATCTATTACTATTTAATTTAAGGTTGTTGAGGTCTATTAGGGCGCACCCACCATAACTTTGTAGATCCTTGGTCTTCACCTTTCAACAAAGTAGGGATTTCATTCATATTAGTATTTGCCGCATACTCCAAAGGAGAATAGCGGAATCTTTCTGGAGTAATAGCCTTTGCATTTCCATTGATTCTAGCATAAGCATTAGCATCTGCTGGCTTCATCAAAAAAGGATAGCCGGTACGACGATATTCAGTCCAAGCTTCTACCGCATTAGGGTAGAGTGCCAAATATTTCTGTGTAATAATCTGCTGCAACTTTTTCTCTTGATTGGCTCCATCTTCCCATTTAGGAGTCACATTGTTTGTACTAATTATGCAAGAATACTTGTAATTAAATGGAATGTTATACGGAGCCACATCTTTAGGTTTTGTAGTCTTACTTAAATAGTCCCCCATTGACGCACCATTTTCTTTAAAAGACATCGCCACACCTTCTTCATAAAAAGTCTTGGCATCTCCATCCATCAAATTATAAAGAGCAGCTTCAGCTTTCAAGAAAGAAACTTCAGAAGCGCGCAACCAATATAAAGGAGAGTTGGCATCTACACGAGGTTTAGAAGCAAATTCAGCAGAACCATATCCTTCTCTTTTCGGTTGATCATTTGTTGGAGGTAACGATAAATAAGAAGGATTTCCATTATATTCCCCCTCCAAAAAATAAGTCTGAAGTCGAGCATCACCATAACCTTCCAAATAAGCCCAAATGGTAGTACCCATACGAGCCTCTTTGTAGTCTACCACCATTGGAAGCATGGAGTTCATCAGAGGCATTTTTTCAGTACTCTTTATCTTAGCCTCTTGAGTTTCATTTTCTATCACACCACCAAATTCAGGATTCAAAGCCTTAGCAATGTATTCCTTCGCCAAAGCCTCATCTACAAAATGTACTCGTACAGCCATACGCAATAACAAAGAGTTAGCTAGCCTTGCCCAATTTTGAGGATTACCATCATAAATTACATCGTATGCTGGCAAAATCTTAGCCACCGATTGGCTCAAATATTTAGCAGCATCATGCAGGTCGGCCATCATTGACTTATATACCACTTCTTGAGAATCCAGTTTTGGTGCAATGTCACCATTACCTGCATTAGTATAAACAATTGGTCCGAAAACATCCGTAGCACGCAACCATCCTAAAACCTTCACTACATTCACTACTGCATACACTGCTTTGTCCGATTCATCCTCTGAATCCTTGGTGTATTGATAAATACTATTCCATGATCGAAACAAACGGGAATAAAGGTTTTGGTAAGCATAATTCATTCGCGGTTCTGTAAAGTTCCAACTTGCTTCATTACCAAAGTTCCAATTATTGTTCATACCCCAAAAACCAATATAGTTGCCAGCCGACATAATGTCAGTAACAGCTAAATCATTACCTGGAGCAGTAGATTCTACAGGCGAACCAATTGGAATCACCATCTTCTGCATATCCATAAATGGTGCGCCATAAAGCAGACCACCCTGTTTCATTTCTTCTTCCGATACTCCATATATATTTTTATTGACATCTTCATAGTTACAAGAAACCATAGTCAACATAGAAACAACTGGTAGTATATACTTCTTAATTTTCATATTATTATCTATTAAGGTCAATCATTAGAATCCAAATTTCAAACTTACACCGAAAGTTCTTTGGCTTGGCAACATGAAGTAATCATATCCCTGCCCAAATGTTCCAGTAGAAGCAGTTAATTCCGGGTCATAAGGTGCTTTATTATAAATCATCCACAAGTTAGTACCATAAACCGAAAGACTTACATTATTGAAAGAAGTTCCCTTGAACCACTTGTTAGGGAATGTATATCCCAAGCTAGCCTCTTGCAAACGGACATTCGTTGCAGAATATACATGATAAGCATCTAAATTAACTACTGATTCAAAATAATCTTTCGGTTTAACTAATACATTGCCTACCATCACTCCACCTGCATTTCTTGCATCAGCAGAAACTTTAGAAACCCCATACTGATCAAGCATAGCCTGTGTCTTAGAAATCACGATACCTCCCAAACGGGCTGTAACAAGAAAATTCAAGTTAAATCCCTTATAAGAGAAACCATTTTTCCATCCTAAATTCCATTTTGGATTAACACTACCCAATTTATAAGGTTCAGTAGATTCTGTAGCAATAGTCTGACCTTCATTGTAAATGATATAACCATCTTGATCTCTCTTCAAACGTTCTTCTGCATAAATAGTACCAATTTCCCCTCCTTCACGTAAACGGAAACGTCCTACCTTAATATCACTTAAGTCAAGCATTTCACCTGTAATTGGATTCTTTACATTTGAAGCCAACTCTACAATTTTATTTTTATTGGTTGTAGCCGTAAATGAGGTGCTATAATTAAACTCTCCAAAGGTCTGATCATAGCCCAAAGTAAATTCGAGTCCTTTATTGGATACATTTCCTGCTTGCACAAACATATAATCATATCCCGAAGACTCCGACAACTTGGCTTCAAGCAATTGATCATAGGTATTTGATTTATAAAACGTAACTCCTAAAGTAACTGTATTATTAAACCATTTGGTATCAATACCCAATTCATAAGAACGAGTCTGCTCAGGCTTTAATGAAGAAAGCGGATAATATTTAAATGGCTTAATCACTCCACCTTCCATATTATGGGTAATTGTATTTGGCGTCAAACCGGTATAAGGTATTGGTGACCCTACCTTTGTATATGATGCACGCACCTTAAAGAACCCTAAAGTAGGAGCTATTGACTGACGGATATGCTCTGGAAGCAATTCTGTTACCAAAGCAGAAACCCCAACTGATGGATAGAAAATCCAAGGATAATCTGAATTTACTAATTGTGAAGGCTTATCTGCACGCCCCGTCAAAGTCAAGAACAAAGCTGATTTCCAAGACAATTCGGCAGAGGCAAAAATTGCAGCATTCATCTTACGACTATCACCACCCTTTTGAAACGGAACACCGGTGGTTGGATCTATATTGTCATAAGTAAATTTATTCGGAATAAGAAGCAACTGACCTCCATATCCTCTTTCTTTCATATCATACTCTTCAAAAGAAGCACCAACGTTCACAGTTGCATGATATAAATCGGCAAACTGCTTATCAAAATTGACCATTACATCAGCATATTTCTGTTTGAAAGTAGAATTTGAATAAGCATATTTTCCTTTAGGTTTAGCAAAAGTACCATTAGTAGATGCATACCTCTTATCTTCTTTTTCAGCATAAGTATTATCCAAACGACCACGTGCAGTGACATTTAGGAAATCTGTAATATCATACTTAAGTGAAGCATACATCATATAACGATCTTTCACCTCTGGACGCAAGTTACGATAAGCAATCCAGTATGGATTTTGAGCACCAATACCAAAGTCACCAGGTCCCCAAGACTGTACATTATATCCTAATTCAGCATCATATCTCTCAAAATATTTTTCCTTTCCAAAGTTCTCACCTCTCGGATAAAGATACAATCCCACAATAGGATTAAAATAAGTACCATAAGATAACATATTATTCGCATATTCGCGTACATAGCTAAATGATACATCTACGGTCAACTTATCATTGAACAATTTAGATGTATTACGAACTGTAGCATTATAACGATGGTATTTATTGTTAGGAACAATTCCTTTTGAATTTACCGCAGCTCCTGACAAATAAGTCTGATTCTTATTGTTACCTGTAGAAATATTAAAAGAATTGGTAAAGGTAGTTCCAGTTTTGAAAAAATCACGAGGCTCATATGAAGATGGAATATCTAACCTATCCCCCCACGAAGCAGCTTCCCCAGATACATTTCCATACGTATTTTGAAATTCTGGCATCACAAAAGGATTTGAGAACTCTGCAGACGAAGAAACATTCACACGGGTCTTTCCTTCGGCACCTTTCTTCGTGTTAATCAATATAACTCCATTTGCTGCACTTGCTCCATAAAGCGCAGCTGCTGAAGGACCTGTAAGGACAGACAAACTTTCAATATCCTCCGGGTTAAAATTAGCAATACCCTCACTTGAGGTAGTACCTGCTCCAAACCCTGTACCATCACCTTCACGGTCGGCCTGATTCCCCATAGGAATACCATCAATTACATACAACACGTTATTGTCACCCTTGATAGATTTGTTACCACGCATTACCACACGAGTTCCACCACCAACGCCAGACGCACTACGCTGAATATTTACACCGGCAACCTTACCACTTAAACTATTAACAAAGTTTGCATCCTTTACTGAAGTGATGACATCGTTATCAACTTTCTGTACATTGTAACTCAAAGCTTTTTCTGAGCGTTTAATACCTAAAGCCGTAACAACAACCTCTTCCAAAACTTCAGTATCTTCATGCATCACGACATGTCCCATGTCTGGTTTCACAACCAAGCATAAAGCCTTGTAGCCTACATAAGAAAATTCAAGACTAGATTTTGATTGAGCTTGCAATTGAAATTTGCCATCGAAATCTGTAATAGTTCCATTAGTTGTTCCTTTCTCAAGGACGCTCACACCAATCAAAGGGTCACCATTCACATCGACTACTACACCATATACCGTAACTTTATCGGCTTGGGCAGAAACTGAAGTAGCATGTTGTGCCAAATTATCTTCAGGAAGTGCGAATGCCACTCCGTTAGATGCAATTAGCAAACAAAACAACGGGGAGAATTTGCTCACATTCATAAATTTAAGGTTTTAACATTTTATTATACTTACCATTAATTAATAAGCTATCATTTTATGGGCACAAAAGTAATTATATTTTCTAAAATCACAAAACTTCATACATAAAAAACGTATAATAATCTATGCTATTTACACATTAGATACTATTTATAATATCAACAATTAATAAAATAATTTAATTTACACTTCTTAAAAACACCCTATACTATCTATTTACCGACTATAATTTATGATATTATTTAATTGATATGCTCAAATTAACAAATAACAAAGCTTTTCAACGTTAACAAAACAGATAATATCAAAAATATATATCACAAATTATTTTTTCTACTCAACAACATCATAAAGAACAGAGAACATGCTTTCATTTTGTAATACAATTATCCAACTACCTCATGTGAAATATAAAAATAAGTTTATTATGTTAATTTTTATCCCCCTCAATTTCATCAACTATCTTGCATATTTTCTAATGTTTTCTTACTAGTTACCCATTCTTTCCAAAAGCAACTCCCAATTTCTATTGTATTGACATAAAATTTTTGGCCCGCACACACAGGTTCCACAACCTCTGCATACGGGCCCAAATACCCAGTTAGGAATAAGCAAAAGCAAAGCGATACTTCTATACATTTACTTCACCTGAAGCATACTTCTACCTCCACTTCCTACCTTTATCACTTGAATCTGAGTACGTATACGCTCTTTCATTTCCGAAGTATGACTGATTACTCCCACTTTCTTGCCTTGCATGGACTGCAAATTCGACAAGGCATCTATCACCAAATTCAAACTGCTGCTATCCAAAGTACCAAACCCTTCATCAACAAACAGATTGGCCATAGGAATACTTCGGGACGAAAGAGATGAAAGTCCTAATGCCAAAGCCAAACTAATCAAAAACGTCTCTCCACCCGATAGCGAACTGATATTACGCATCTCGTCAGCACGGTCGTGATCTACCACACGGATTCCTAACGAATCGGGCACCTGTTCCAAACTATACCTGCGATTCAGCATACGCAACTGTTCATTGGCTTGTCTAATTAAGAAATGCAACGTAAAACATTGGGCTGTTTCACGGAACTTGTCACCATTTACATTACCCAATATATCATTCAGTTCTTTCCAGTTATCATAAGACACCTTTCGCCTGTTCAACTCTTCGGCACACTGCTGCATCTGCTCCATACTCTTCCTATGGGCAGCCAACAGTCCTCCATCCAACTGCCGAGCCTCATCTTGCTCTGCAATCTGCTGCTGAAGTTGCTCCATTTGCTGCAAAAGCAAAAGACGAGGGTCTTCTTCCCCTTCATTACACACAATCATGTGCTGTTCTTTCCCTTTTGCCAAGTGTGCATCCAATGTCCTCTGATGAGCCTGTACCGCACCCTGACACATTTTCACCTCCTCATCAACTTTACGAACCTGTCCTCGGATTTCGTTCCAATAAGGCAAAGAAGCAAAATAACGCTGCAAAACGGCCCGTGACAACGGCTCTTCCAGTGTCGGATGACTCGCATTATAAGCTACCATAAAATGCTCTACCTGCTCACCGACCAACTTCAAAGCATCCATCTTACTAGTCAGCAACTCTTCCGAAGTGCGCACACTGCCAGACAGACGACTATATTCATCAGCTATGACCAAATGCCTCTTTTCAGCATCAGAAACCTGCCGCTCTTTACTCTCCAGACGTCCTTTCCATTGCTGTTCCGCTTCATCTGCCGTCTGCCCGTCAAGCAATGCTGCATATTCATCCTGCAATTTACCGCATGCCTCCTGCTGAGATGCCATTTGAAGTTGCTGAGTCTGAATTTCCTCTATCAGTTCGCCCTGTTGTTTTTTCAAGGACTGTACCAAGACATTCCGCTCATTCAACGTAGCCACCAATTCTGTCTGCTTGCTTACAGCCGACTGATAATTCAAGGCTAATTCCTTCAGTCGCTCCATACACTTCGTCATATTTTCATGAAGCAAACCGGCCAGTTCCGGAAAAGACAACTGCAAGGCAAGTTCCTCACTCAAATGCACTTTTTCACCTTTCAATTTTTCCAGTTCCTTTTCTTTCTGCTCAACACCTCCTGTAAGCTGTTTCCACTCCACTGTCAAAGTGTGCAGTTCTTCAGTTCCTTTCTGCAAAACAACAGTCCGTGCATCATATTTGCTTCTACTATCAGACAATAATGTCTGTTTTTTTGTATACTCATTATGAACCGTTCGTAACTGTTTGCCTCGAGCTACCACCTTTTCCATCTCCTCAGAAATAAAGACCTTCCAGTCCGTATCTACACCCTGCTGCTTGAGAGCATCCAAGGTAGCAGGAAGAACAGCCAGTTTATTCGCCTTCTGCAACCAGTCGGCTGCCAATGTTATTTTTCTAGCCTCCAGCTGCTCTCTACCATTCTTCAGGGCAGTGACCTTTCCTTTCAGTTCAGCCAACTGCAGCTGCAAGCCATCGGTTACATCTTCCAGCCGTTTCTTCAACACCTCCTGCCTTTCACGTTTCTCTTCCAATTTCTTCTTCATTGGAGAAAGTACCCTCTCAATGCCGTCTGCATAAGGATGGTGCACCGCTCCACAAACCGGACAAGGCTGCTCCGGCTGTAAAGATTCACGCAAGGCAGTTACCGTACTTCCGGTCATCAACTGATAACTTTCCTCCATCCCCGGCAACACACGTTGAATTTCCACCAATTCATTCTGACAAGTGACAGTTTCCTTTTCCACCGACATCAAGGCTTTTTCATCCTTTTTCAGTTCATCCACCATTTGCGCCTCTGTCTGCCACAAATCAGCTATAGCCTGATATAAATTTCCTACCTGCTCCCATTCCTTATAGCACAAGGCAGTCTGTTCCAACTGAGTTTGAATCCGGTCAATATCCATTGTCTGCAGCTGCTGCTCCATCAACCCAATTTCATTCTTCAGCTGGCCCAACTCTTTTTCATCAGTAGAGAGACTCAGTTGTTTCTCCGCAATTTCCTTTTGCTGTCTGCCTGCCTCCTTTATCCAACGAGCACACACCAGTTCCTCTTCCTCAACTTGCACCGACAGATGCTGCAAACGTGACAATTGTTCTACCAGAGCTCCGGCACGGTCTAGCATCGGCCGATGAGGTTCCATTTGCTGCAAAAAAGCCTCAGTCTGCTCCTTCACAACTGCTAGCCTATCTGCTTCTTTCCGAATGGCAGTCATTTCTTTTTCGATGCCGGCACTCCGTTCTTTCCTGGTTCCCACCTCTTTTGCCATCCGGCTTAATTGCTCCATTCCGGTTTTAATCTCGGTTTCCAGTCTACGTGCCTCTTTCAGTTTAGGAGAAAAAGCTTCAAACATCTTTCTCAGTTCCTCCCAACTCCTCTTTTGTTCTTCCAGGAGAGCGTTACTCTTTGCTTCCATCTCCTGCTGTTCTTGCAGCAACTTTTTCTGCTGTTCCTGACGAGTCTTCAAATCCCCCACTTCCTGATTCAAGGAAATCATCTTGTTGAAATCATCGCGCACCTCTGCCACTTCATCCATACGCAGCAGTTCTTTTCTCTTCGCAGCCAATGCCTCTTGTTCCGCAGACACGAGTTTCAATTTCCCATCTGCCTCCAACATCACACCACGCAGTTGTTCCAATGCATCATACCATTTCTTAGCCTCATCCAGTGAAGCAATCTTCTCCCTTCCTTGCTTTATCTCCTTTTCCAAATTCTGTAACCGGAGTGTCACCTCCTCCAGTTTCTCTTCATCCAGCTGATGCACAGCAAACGCCTTCACTTCATTATACAATTCCGTATAAGATAGTTCTGCCTGCTTAAAAAAATCATAAATCTTATGAGCTATGGAAGTGTAGATTTCTGTACCTGTCAGCTTCTCCAGCAAGATAGCCTTATCCTTATCGTCCGCCTTCACAAAATTGGCAAACGAATTCTGCGCCAGCATCACCGTACGAGTAAACTGTCCATAATCAAGACCAATAATAGCATCAAGCACTTCATTATTAACATTCTTATGACCTTTCTTGTACGCACCCGTCACTGTCAGTTCAATCTCCTTTTCGCACAATACCCCCTCCTTGTTAGGAGCCAACCGATACAACCTGCGGTTAGGACGAGTATAATTGACACGAGACACAGAGCAAGACCAACAAGCCCGATACCGATAACCGTCACGAGCCAAGAAAGACACCTCCGCCCTACACTCCTTCGTACCTTTCCGCAGAATATTACGGGGGTCATCCGGCTCCAGCACCTTATTCTTGTCGGGTCTTTTCTCCTTATTATAATAATTGAAGTTATCGGCTCCATAGAAACGGGGAGCTACCCCATATAGAGCCAGACAGACCGCATCAAGGATAGTAGATTTTCCGCTACCTGTTTCACCTACAATAGAAAACAAATCGGCACTCTTCAGCGGTTCACTCTCCAAATCAATCACCTGCTCCCCTTCAAAAGATGCCAGGTTATATAAAGTTATCTTCAACAGTTTCATTCTTCGTCCTCCTTTCTAGCTGCTTCAATGGCTTTATTGGCCAATACCAACAACTCTTCACGCATCTCACATTTATGCTTGTTCAAATAGCTCTTGCGTATCACTTCAAGTGGGTTCCGTGTCAGCAAGTCATCTACCGACTCCATTGTATAACTATCTTGCTGCTCCACCTTCACACGGTAGGTGGTCGTTATACGGCAAAGACGCACTTTCTTTCCGTCTAGAGCATCCTCTATCTGTTTGCTGATTCCTGCCACCGGTGTATCCAGCAAGACGTTGACCTCCAGATAAGGAACAGCCGAGTCTTGTCCTTCTTTCTCTCCAGGCAGCTGAGCAAGCAATCCCAGCACTTCCTCCAACGGTGCCGGCTTATGAGGAACAGAAAGGAGCGGATAAAGCAGCTGATAATCTAACCATACAGGTGGCTCCATCACTTCCCCATTCTCCAATTTCAAACAAAGCACTCCGTGAGAATAGTTGCGTTCTGTAAACGACATGGGTAAAGCGCTTCCCGGATACATCCAGTTCTCTCTTTTTCCCACATGCTGTCTGCGATGCAAATGCCCTAATACAGCAAAAGCGACCGACTCATCCACCTGTTCCAAGTCTACCATTTCTGTACCGCCAATCACCACACGTTCCGAAGAGCCTTCTTCAATCTCCGCCCCTGTAGCATACAAATGCCCCATCAAGACCAATCCTTCTTCTGGCGACTTCCGTTTCCGAGCCTCATCCATCAGTTTGTTCAAGAAATCAGCCACTCCCTCCGAATAAGAGAGTCCACGCTCAAAATCCCCATCACGAAGATAAGGTACAGCCATAATCCACACTCGTTCTTCCAGTCGGTCAGCTGCGTGTAGCGGTATAAGCAGGTTATCATAATCCACCTCACCATCAGAAGTACGATGAACAATGCCACGCACATATACCCGATGGCGTTCCAGCATAGAGCGTGGAGCCTCCAGACGAGCCGCCGAATCATGATTTCCGGCTATAATTACTGTATGCAATGCAGGAAAGCGCAAACTTATCGTATCTAAAAAAGTATAATAAAGTTCCTGTGCCGCAGCCGAAGGGTTGCTTGTATCAAAAACATCCCCAGCCACCAGCAACACATCAGGCTGCTCAACTTCCACTTTTCCGATAAGCCAATCTAAAAAATGGGCTTGTTCTTCCAAACGGTCGAAACCATGGAAAGTATTGCCCAAATGCCAGTCACTCGTTGCCAATATCTTTATCATAAGAACTGATTGATTTTAGAAAATTCTAAGAAATATATTATACTACTCATCGGGATGTGTCACCCCATATCCAAACAAGGCGAAGTCTCCCATACAAGGATCTCCTGAAAAAACCTTCGCCAATGCTTCTGTAATCCGCTTGGCAGCAGCCAGTGAATAGGTGGGGCGGTCGATAAGTCCCAGCTGATATGCCATCCTACACACATGCGTATCCAACGGGACAAGCAAATCGGCCGGGCTCATCTGTTTCCAAATGCCAAAGTCCACCTCCGACTCTCTTCTTATCATCCAGCGCAGAAACATATTCAATTTTTTCTGCGGACTACGGTCGGACACATCCAAGAATGCACATAATTTCTGAATAGGAGTACCCCGATAGTGCATCAAGCAGTCCTCCAATGTCTGTCCTTCTGCATACACCCGATACAAACGTTCAAAATAGGTACGGAAAGAAGCATAAGAAACCATTCTGTAAAAACTGCCCGTTTCTGTAGCCGGAAAATCTTCTCTCCACTTTCCAGAAAGCACATATTCCAAAGGTGCATGATGCATCATATCATCCAGTTGGTTGGCTTTTTTGAGAATCTGTGTCCGATTGCCAAAACTCAGCAAAGCAGTGAGCAATCCACTGATTTCAATATCTTCTGTCCGGACATATCGATGTGGAAACTGCACAGGGTCTGCCGAAATGAAATCAGCACAATGATAACGTGTAGCCCATAGACGCAGTTGTGCTATCTCTTTATCTGTCATACATCTATCTATAAAAAGACAAGGCACAGACCTTCTCTCACCAAAAGAGAAAATCCGTGCCTTCAATCCGTTATTATACTGTTAGTTAATTAAAGTAGTACAAGAAAGTAGCAATACCTTCCAGTGCTTTCTTTTTCTGTCCTTCGATTTCAATGGCAAACTTGATTTCAGCTTTGGCAGTACCGCGCAAGTTGACTAATGAGTGGAGTTCAGTAGTCATACGAATGCGCTGTCCAGACAATACAGCCTGGCCGAACTTCATTTTGTCCATGCCATAGTTTACCATCATCTTCAAGTTGTTCACTTCAATAATCTGATTCCAAAAATAAGGAAGTAACGAAAGTGTAAGGTAGCCATGTACAATAGTACTCTTGAACGGACTTTCCACTTTGGCACGTTCTACATCTACATGAATCCATTGGTGGTCTAAAGTTGCATCTGCAAACTGGTTGATACGTTCCTGTGTTACTTCCAACCAATCAGAGATACCAATCTGCTGACCCAACAGTTTCTCAAACTCTTCGTAAGAGTTAATAATCACTTTACTCATATCTTTTATTTTATATAACTTAAATACATCAACACCCATTAACGAGATTGAATGGATGCATATTACCTAGTTTCCTAACCAGTAAATCCCAAAAGGCTAAATCATTATTCAAAACCTCCTTACAGATTCTTGATTTACAACCAGCAATTCATTAATCAGCAGCACCATTTTATTAACCGCTGGCGGTAACTCCACTCATTTTTCCGTCAATACCAAATACAGTATTACACCAAACAGACTGACCATTATTATACTGCATCATAATCTTTATTATAGGTCTACAAGCAACGGTAGTCAATAAAACCATAGAATATAAGTTTCCTATTGACAAAGTTAAATTTATACCGATTTAATCCGCCCAAAGACTACCTTAATCTTCTCACTTAATCCTCTCAAAATTATTTATTACATAATCTATCTTTGAGCTTTTAATATAGAGACAACCATCTTTTTGAGTAAAACTAAGACTTATTGTTCCATTACTAATTTTTATATCACCAACACATTGCATCCTCTTTATATCATCTGCTGTAAAGACTAAAAATTGATTCTTTATAGACCGTGTTACAACAATATAATAGCATTCATTACTATCGTATTTCAAAAAACTTTTCTCATTAATTTTAACACCAAAAGAAGCATTTCTAACCTGAACAGTTTTTACTTGAATATAATATGTCTTATTATTTTTTATTGCAACTATATCAACTCCATCATCAACAGACATACGTGATACATTGTATTCCCTAAATAATAATTCACTACAAACAGCCATTTCTCCCGCAGAACCTACATAAGCTGTATTTTCCACAATAGCTTCTTCATTAATAGGTATTGGATTGGGTTTTAATTTAGGCACATTAGGTTTTACTTTTCGAAGTTTATATACCCCTTTCTTAAATCCCCCTTTTCCATTTTTAACCCTTTCATATAAAGATTCCTTATTTACAACACGCTTTCCCTTTACTGTCTTAGAAGTGCTAGTTGATAAATATGAAGAAACCCTTTTACGTAAAACATCTAAATCACAATTTTCAAAATCCGGAATTTCTTGTTGGATATATAATGATATATCATCTAAATCTAATTCCTCTTTTTTATTTATATTAAAGACTGCATAAACAGCATCTTTGATAGAAGCATGCATAGACATTTGCTTAAAATCTTCTTTCTCCATAATTAAATCCTTCACATCCATAAAGCAGCATAATCAAAAATAATTAGATATACTTTCAAATCTCTATTATTTAACTCTTCATTTATTGATAAACAATCGAATGATGAGCAAAGGTACGAAAAAAACGAGAAAAACCCATTCCCTTCATGCCTATTACTGCAATCTTCTATAGATCTCCTTAGCAACCTTTATCACATTGCCTTCCGGTTGAGACGAATAAGAATTGGTCTGTTTAGTCCATGGCTCCTCTATTGAATAGAAATCAATTGCTTGAGGAGTACCACCTTCCAGCAGACTTTTCTGCTGCTCAATCCAGATTTTCCAACGATTGTAGTAAAAATCCTTCAAGAGACCATTCCATTCCTTATGGGCATAATCGCGTAACCCACCCTGATCGGCAGCGGTACGATTTCCCCAAGTAGTAACCTGTACTCTTGCATTCCACTCATATAAATCCTTTTCCTCGACAGTAGTACCAAGACTACGCGCCTGTTCAATCCACTTTCCAACCTTAAATTCCGGACGAGTAGACAAAAGCCTGTCTTGCAATAAAATCAGTTCCAAGAAACGACTGGAAGCCGCATCAAAAAGCTCCTTTTCACCTGCTTTAAACGCATCTATCATAACCGGATAAACCAATCGCCCTTTTTCGGCAACAGCCTGACGGACTATATCAACTAAATCATATTCAAAATTGTTATTTCCCTCAAAACGGTCGGCAGCCGACAACAAAATACCTGCCGCCTGAATTACCTCTTCCGGACGATAATAATCATCCATTTCACTCCAACTGGAAACCTGATAGACATCATATCCAGGACGCGCACAGAATACAGACTCATGTGTGCCTTGCTGCGTATTCTCTTTCGGACAGTTATAAATGCTATTACTCAGCAACAACCAAGCCTTCTCTACAACCTCATCACTCTTTCCATAACGAGCCTTCAAATAAGACTTCAGCCAAGCATCTTTTTCAAACTTCTCTGCACGCCACGGCAATTCACACAAGAGTTCATACATCACCGGATTGTTTTCTGAACCCTCCATAGTCAATCCTACCCCTTTCATAGTAGAAGCAAAAGATGAAGATTTTGCCAAATAGAACTCATCAATAAGATGACTCATTTTGCCATGAAGACCCACATTCCCTCCATAGTTAAGCAACATACAATATATCCAGTCATGCTGTTTAAACCCATCCTTGCGGTACCAAATAGAAGATGGATCTCCCCATTGCGGTCTGCTTTCAGAAAACAAGTCAAGCACCACCACATCGCCTGCCGGCAAATTCTCTATCATCTCAGAACGAGGATTGGCCTGCCATGCCTGCACTACCCAGGCAGCCTTGGGATTAGCCTGCTTCATCGCTTTCCAAATAGCTTTTCCTGCAGCATTCAAATCTACTCCTTCCACATTACCCCCTTCATGAAAAGGGTCCATACTATAAAAGTCGGCCTTACCATAAAGTCGGGTTAACTCCTTATAATAAAGTTGGGCAATCTCGGCAAAACGACTGTCGGTAGGCTGCAAGAATGCGGGACGATGATAACCGCACCATCTGCCTGGGTCGGCCACATCCATTCCCAAGCGTTCTTTGGCATCATGAGGCAACATCCCAGAGTATCCAGGAAGAACCGGACGAATACCATATTCACGCATGCGCTTCAATATCCGCTTCTGCAACACTTCGCGCTGCCTATACCAACTGTCAGGATTAGGGCCACCCCAACCTTCGAGATTGTTCATCAGCCACCATCCTTGAAAAGCCGGTCCTGCAATAAATCGGTTGATTTCATCTTTTGAATATCCCAATTTCTGAAGCACACGATACCACACCACATCTGCACCAACCACCGACAAAGGCATATTAATACCATGCAAGGCCATCCAGTCTATTTCTTTTTCCCAACGCTCCCAATCCCAGAAAGCCATTGTATAAGAGAAGGTACAATAATTGAAATCGTAACGATAGTTCAACGATGTTTCATGACGTTCCTTCTTGGTTACAGCAGGAAGCACTTCTGGCAATCGGGCAGTCATCCCATTCCAAGACAAATGAATTCCGGCATAGTATTTCAAATACCAGTTCAGCCCTGTAGCTATACTCACCTGATTATTGCCACGAATCACCACCTTTTTCCCTTTTTGGTCCAACTCGAAGAAATCGACAGGAGATTTGACTTGCTCCAACACAAACTTACACGAAGCACCTTTGTCTATGCGCTCCAACAAATTCTGAACCGGGGAAACTGCCTGAGCCACTATAGCCCAACCAAGCATCAGTACTAAATAAAAGATTCTCATAGGTTGTATTTTCAAGTTTAAAATTATTTCTCACTAAAGAAGGTTCTATCTTATATATTGCATTTCAATACTAAACCGAACCAATTCCTGTCACAAATGTATAGAAATCCGGTGAATAGTGAAAGTTTCAAGTCAAAATATGCATGATGAAGACTATATATTACCACTCTAAATCAGAAAA
Organism: Phocaeicola sp.; assembly: GCA_029257865.1. Classification (GTDB taxonomy): domain Bacteria; phylum Bacteroidota; class Bacteroidia; order Bacteroidales; family Bacteroidaceae; genus Phocaeicola. The sequence continues at coordinate 24,767 of JARIAN010000053.1, read as the reverse complement.
CTAACATACAGTCAATGATTAATTCTATTTTTTATTATCTTTGAGCACACTTTTAATATTTATATTACCATGATTACATTTCCTAATGCCAAAATTAATTTAGGGCTAAACATTATAGAAAAACGTACAGACGGATATCACAATCTGGAAACAATATTCTATCCTATCCAATTGCAAGATGCACTGGAAATAAACCGGCTTGAGAACAGCCAACTTCCTTACAAGTTAAAAATAAGCGGAACACCTGTTGACGGAGAAGATGAAAACAACCTTGTCGTCAAAGCTTTTCGCTTGCTGCAAAAAGATTTCGAACTGGCTCCTATTGACATCCACTTGTTTAAACACATTCCTTCTGGTGCCGGACTTGGGGGAGGCTCTGCCGACTGCGCATTTATGCTGAAACTTCTAAATGAGAAATTCAAATTGAACCTCTCTGACGAACAACTGGAAAACTATGCTTCCCAACTAGGAGCCGACTGTCCGTTCTTTGTACACAACAAACCGGTATTCGCTTCCGGTATAGGAAATATCTTTGAACCAATCAATTTCTCTCTGCAAGGTTATCATATCGTATTGGTAAAACCAGACATATTTGTTTCTACCAAAGAAGCATTTGCACATATCCATCCGACAAAACCGAATGTTTCATTGAAGGAAATCATCCGTCGCCCAGTAGAAGACTGGAAAGGGCTTATGATAAATGACTTTGAAGCGAGTGTTTTCTTACAACACCCCGAAATAGCTGCCGTTAAAGACAAATTATACGATCTAGGAGCCGTGTATGCATCAATGAGCGGTTCCGGCTCTGCAGTATATGGTATCTTCAATGAACCGATAGAAAACGTAGACAAAATATTCAGCCAATGTTTCTGCCGACAGAGAGAACTAAAATAATCATCTATCATTATTGCCGACTACAGATACAATTAAGTACTTTACATCTATGACTCAGACTGCAAGTATCCATTTATCGGATTCTGATAAAATACATCTGTTTGCTCAAAATGCCGATGGAATCACACTTCCACCGGCATTTACCTATCCTTTCCATTACACTCCTCATCCGCTTACAGAAATGGCTGCCCATGAAGTACAAGTTTATCTTGCTTCACGCAAAGACTGGCAACAGGAATTGCATAAGGGCAAAATGTTTGGAGTACTTATAGTGAAGACTCCGGATGCTCAGATAGGATACCTAGCCGCCTTCTCCGGAAATTTGGCAGGTAGCAACTCACATCCATACTTCGTTCCTCCGGTATATGATTTGCTTAGCCCGGACGGATTTTTCCGTAAAGAAGAAAAACAAATTTCTGAAATCAACCAACTGATTGACTACAAACAACAGAACCCTGAATTCTTGTATTTATCTCATCTTCTGGAAACTCGTCAAAAGGAAATCGACGCACAACTGCTTCAAGCCAAAGAAGTACTTAAGCAAGCACGTAAGCAACGTGAAGAACAACGAAAAAAAGGTATTTCGGACACAGAAACTGCAGAAATGGTGCGTGAAAGTCAATTTCAGAAGGCTGAATATAAAAGACTGGAAAAAAAATTGAAGGCAGAACTGGAGATACTGAAAGGGAAAGTTCTATCGGAAGAGCAAACTATCTTCCAACTCAAGGAACAACGAAAAAAACGTTCGGCTGCCTTACAAATGAAACTCTTTGAACAATTCCGTATGTTGAATGCCAAAGGAGAAACAAAAGACCTCTGCGAAATCTTTCGTAACACTCCACAACGAACTCCTCCAGCAGGAGCAGGAGAATGCGCCTTGCCTAAACTCCTGCAATATGCCTATTTACACAAACTGCAACCACTCGCTATGGGAGAATTTTGGTGGGGAATTTCCCCCAAGGAAGAAATACGCCATCACAGACATTTTTATCCCTCGTGCAAAGGTAAGTGTGAACCTATCTTGAAGCACATGCTACAAGGACTCAATGTAGAAAAAAATCCTCTAGAGGAAGACCTCTTCTGCAACACTCCTCTAGATATCGTATACGAAGATGAATGGATGGTAGCAGTAAACAAGCCTGCCGGAATGCTTTCCGTTCCAGGGAAAAATGACTTAGACTCGGTATACCAGCGACTTAAAAGACTCTACCCTGAAGCAGACGGACCTTTGATTGTACACCGCCTGGACATGGCTACCTCCGGAATCCTTTTGGCAGCCAAAACCAAGGAAATACATCAAGCCCTACAGGAACTCTTTATTTCACGAAAAATAAAAAAAGAGTATTTAGCTGTGCTAAAAGACTACACAGGACCCGAACACGGATTTGTTAACTTGCCATTATTACCCGATTGGAACAACCGCCCTCGCCAAATGGTAAGTCATGAACTTGGGAAAAAAGCACTTACCGAATTTCAAGTTGTCCGACAGGAAGGAAACAAGACCTGGATGTCTTTCATCCCACATACCGGACGCACTCACCAGCTACGTGTACATGCTGCACATCCGGAAGGTTTGAATGCCCCCATACTTGGAGACGAACTATATGGTGTCAAAGACCAACGCCTTCATCTCCATGCTGAGAAGCTGACATTTACTCATCCTGTAACAAACAAAGAGATTACCATAACTGCAAAAAATCCATTTTAAGCCATTGAAAACGACTCCTAAGCACGAGGAAGAAAATACCGTCTACTCTCAGGATATTTTTAAATAATGACATATAGAAATATTCAATACGGAGCACGAATGGTAAAAGGAACAAATAAATTGTAATTTATCGGATAAAAGATTACATTTGTAATTGTTTAGATATCCTAAATATGGCAACAGACTTTAAAAAATTATATACCGAACTTTTTCAAAAATATTATTCTGGACTATTATTTTATGCCACTCGTCTTGTAGGAGAAGATGATGCAGATGATATCGTACAGGATGTGTTTGTGGACCTATGGAAACGACGGGAACAACTTGAAATAGGAGACCAGGTGCAAGCATTGTTATATCGCTCTGTATATACTCGTGCCATCAATCTGTTAAAACATCAAGCTATAGTAGAAAGTTATAGCGCCGCAGAAGAGGAACTAAACAATCGCCGCATGGAATATTACCAACCAGATAACACTGAAATCATGCATCGAATGGAAAATCGTGAACTCCGAAAAGAAATCTTCATTGCAATCAATGAACTGCCTGAAAAATGTAGGGAAGTTTTTAAATTAAGCTATCTGCATAATATGAAAAATAAAGATATTGCAGATGTATTAAATGTTTCTTTACGCACCGTAGAGGCACATATGTACAAGGCATTGAAATTTCTTCGTGAAAGACTTGGATATCTCTTGAGGTTGCTGATTATCATACTTCTAGATACGTGAAGAAATATCAAATTGCACTCTTTTAAACTCTAGAAATAACATTTTGACATACTTTATAAGATAATTTTTAACTTATTCTTTAAGTATTTTATCAAAAAGGCTTGTTATATAGTCAAAGATGGACATTAAACCTATTTATATTTAATATCAAACATGAATTTTAAAGGCCTATTTTTATTATCTTTTGCCACACTGGCAGGAGCTTGTTCTAACCTGAAAGAACAAAAGTCGACCGATTATACGCAATTTGTCGACCCGCTGATTGGAACAGACTTTACCGGAAACACTTATCCAGGAGCACAAGTTCCCTTCGGAATGGTTCAGCTCAGCCCGGATAACGGACTGCCAGGATGGGATCGAATTGCCGGATATTTCTATCCGGACAGCACCATTGCCGGATTCAGCCATACTCACTTGTCGGGTACCGGCGCAGGAGACTTATACGACATTTCATTCTTGCCGGTCACTCTTCCTTACCAAAAGGCTGATGAGCCTCTAGGCATTCATTCTAAATTCTCACATAAAAATGAAAAGGCCTTCGCCGGTTATTATCAAGTAATGCTGGAAGACTACCACATCAATGTAGAGCTTACTGCTACAGAAAGATGTGGTATCCAAAAATATACCTTCCCTAAAGCTGAATCAGCTATATTGCTCAACCTGCATAAAGCAATGAACTGGGACAAGACACAAGACTCACACGTTGAAGTGGTAGACTCTATAACAATCAAAGGATATCGTTTCTCCAACGGATGGGCCAGAAACCAAAAAGTTTATTTCTACACCCAGTTATCACGCCCATTTAAAAGTATTGAAACGGATACAATACCTATCCTCACCGACGGAAAGCAAACTGGAACCGGATATATTGTACAGTTGAACTACGACACACAAGAGGGCGACCAGGTATTGGTACGTACCGCCATTTCGGGAGTAAGCATGGAAGGGGCAGAAAGAAACCTGAAGGCCGAAGCATCACACAATGACTTCAACCAGTATCTGGCAGAAGCAAAAGATATGTGGAACACTGAATTAGGAAAAATAGAAGTGACCAGCAAGGATGCTAAAGACAACACTGTATTCTATACCGCACTATATCACAGCATGTTGGCACCTACCATCTATAATGATGTAAATGGCGACTACTATGGTCCGGACCAAAAGATTCATCATGCTGATGGGTGGACCAATTACAGCACCTTCTCCTTATGGGATACTTACCGTGCTGCACATCCGCTATTCACCATTACACAACCCGAAAGAGTCAACAGCATGGTGCAGTCATTCATTGCCTTTTTTGAACAGAACGGACGCCTGCCGGTATGGAATTTCTATGGTAGTGAAACAGACATGATGATTGGATACCACGCTGTTCCTGTCATCGTAGATGCTTATCTGAAAGGCATTGGCAACTTTGATGCGGAAAAAGCACTGAACGCTTGCGTACAGACAGCCAACATTGACCATTACCGCGGCATCGGTGTTTACAAAGAAAAAGGATATATCCCTTATGACCTGCACGATGAATATAATGCAGAAAACTGGTCGCTTTCTAAAACTTTGGAATATGCATTCGATGATTATTGCATCGCAAAGATGGCAGAAAAGATGGGTAAGAAAGAACTGGCGGAAACCTTCTTCCAACGCTCTCAAAACTATCGTAACCTCTATAATCCTGCCACCTCATTCATGCAGCCAAGAGACTCCAAAGGTGATTTCATCAAAGATTTCAACCCTGATGATTATACTCCGCACATCACAGAAAGCAACGCATGGCAGTACCTATGGTCGGTGCAGCACGACATCAATGGGCTGACTGAGCTGCTGGGAGGGAAACAGCGTTTGGAGGAAAAACTGGATAGCATGTTCACTTATAATCCTTCGGCCGATGACGAACTTCCAATCTTCAGCACTGGTATGATTGGACAGTATGCACACGGCAACGAGCCAAGTCACCATGTAGCTTACCTGTACAATTTCACCGACAGCCCGTGGAAGGCTCAGAAATACGTATCTGAAATCATGCACGAACTCTACAACGAAACTCCTGCCGGACTATGCGGCAATGAAGACTGTGGACAGACTTCTGCATGGTATGTGTTCTCTGCATTAGGATTCTACCCGGTAAACCCTGTTGCTGGTGTATATGAAATTGGTACTCCTATGTTTCCACACACCGTCTTACACTTGCCAAACGGAAAAACATTCACCATCTCCGCTCCTCAGGCAAGCAAAGAGAACTGTTACGTGAAATCTGTAAAACTCAACGGAAAAGAACTTGAAGGTACAACCATTTCACATTTTGACATTCTGAATGGAGGCTCACTGTCGTTTGAAATGAGCAACAAGCCAAGCATTTGATAACCAATCGGCCTATCTGATATCCGTTTTGTTATAAGATAGGCTGATTTCTACTTCTTCTTTCTGTTTGTTAAAATCAAAATCGAGATAAGTGTTTCTTTCCGATTGATTGTTCTATGTTATACAAAGAGAAATATCAATGGTTTATTCTAAATTAAAATTTCATATAAAAGATGAACAAAATCAGTTATAATCAGATTAAGAATTATCTCGATAACACCTGTACCGAAGAGGAAAGAAAGCAAATTGCTCAATGGATATTATCTTCTAAAAAAAACGAGGAGCTGTTCTTTCAATGGGAGGAAATCTATGCCGCCGGGAAATTTAAATCCCCCGATATAGACAAAGCCGAGAAAAAACTTTTCCATCGAATTGAAATGGAAGAGCAAAAAGAACAGAAACAAAGCAGCAAGCAGTTCATGCTCCTCACTCACCGATGGATGAAATATGCAGCTTCATTGATTTTGCTAGCTACATTATCAGGATTGATTGCATGGTATTTCGGGCAACCGCACGAGGAATGGATTACTGCATCTACTCAAAATAAAGAAACCATTAAGTTTACCTTACCTGACGGAAGTAAAGTATGGCTCAATGAAAATACCACACTCAAATATCCTAAAGAATTTCTTACAGATACTAGACAATTAGAACTGGATGGGGAGGCCTATTTTGAAGTGACCAAATGCCAGCAGAAATCATTTATTGTACATGGTAAAAGCATGCAAATAGAAGTGGTAGGAACCAAGTTCAATTTCAAAGACCGGAGCGAATGTGAACTTGCAGAAGCTTCTTTACTGGAAGGGGAAATCATCGCTAGAAAAAACAATAGCCAATATATGATCCCCCTCTCCCCAGGGCAGAAAGTGGCTTGCAATGCAATTACAGGTAAAATGACCATTGTTAACACTGATGCCATGCTGGATGCTGTTTGGCATGACGAACTCATACACTTAGATAATACAGATGCAAATTATATCACTCGAATATTGGAAACTGCGTATGGGGTAACCATAACCCTCTCACCTGATATCAACAAGAATGTAACCTATTCTGGTGTTCTGCCAAAGAAAGACAATATTGAAGATCTACTTGATATCCTAAAGGAGACCATGCACATTGAATACACCATAGACAAAAACAAGCACGTTTTTATCTATACCAAATAACTATATAATCTCTTTCAACAATCACTTTTAATTAATTATACCATGAAACGATTGATTTTATCAATTCTGCTATGCGGCATCTTACTGCCGACTAAAGCAAAAGACTACACGGAATATGTGAATCCGATGGTAGGTACTCAATCTACGTTTGAACTATCTACCGGAAATACTTATCCGGCCATAGCACGCCCATGGGGAATGAACTTTTGGACTCCACAGACTGGAAAGATGGGAGACGGATGGCAATATTCTTATAATGCCTATAAAATCAAAGGATTCAAACAGACCCACCAACCTAGCCCATGGATTAACGACTACGGACAGTTCTCTATCATGCCGGTAACCGGAAAACTGGTGTTCGACGAAAACAAACGCGCCAGCTGGTTTGCACACAAAGGGGAAGAAGCCAAAGCTTATTATTATAAAGTCTACCTGGCAGAACATGATGTTGCGGTGGAACTCACTCCTACAGAAAGAGCTGCTATGTTCCGCTTCACTTTCCCGGAAAACGAACACTCCTACATCGTGGTCGACGCTTTCCATAAAGGAGATTTCAAGGAAGCACCTTTCATCAAAGTAGACAAGAACAACAACCGAATCATCGGATATACTACACGAAACAGTGGCGGAGTACCAAATAACTTCAAGAACTATTTCGTAGTGGAGTTTGACAAGCCATTCACTTATATGGCTACTGTCTCCAACAATGAAATCAAGGAAAACAGCACCGAACAACATGCCGACCATGTAGGAGCCATCATCGGCTTCCAAACAAAGAAAGGAGAAATAGTGCATGCCCGTGTGGCTTCTTCATTCATCAGTCCGGAACAGGCCTTGCAAAACTTGAAAGAATTGTCGGACGACAGTTTCGACGAACTGGTAGCTAAAGGAAAAGAGGCTTGGAACGATGTATTGGGTAAAGTTGAAGTAGAAGGTGGAACTACCGACCAATATCGCACTTTCTATTCTTGCCTTTACCGCTCACTGCTGTTTCCTAGAAAGTTCTATGAAATCAACGAAAAGGGAGAAACCGTACACTACAGCCCTTTCAACGGAGAAGTGCTGCCTGGATATATGTACACCGACACCGGCTTTTGGGACACTTTCAGATGCCTCTTCCCTCTGTTGAACATGATGTACCCATCTGTAAACAAGGAAATTCAGGAAGGCCTCATCAACACTTATAAAGAAAGCGGTTTCTTTCCGGAATGGGCAAGCCCGGGTCATAGAGGCTGTATGATTGGAAACAACTCTGCTTCTATCCTGATCGACGCATACTTGAAAGGGGTAAAAGTGGAAGATGTGGAAACCATGTATAAAGGTATCATCCACGGCACTGAAAACGTACATCCGGAAATATCTTCTACCGGACGTCTGGGACATGAATATTACAACAAACTGGGCTATGTGCCTTACGATGTAAAAATCAACGAAAATGCTGCACGTACCTTGGAATATGCCTACAACGACTGGTGCATCTATAAACTGGCCAAAGAGTTGAAACGCCCTAAAAAGGAAATCAACCTGTTTGCCAAAAGAGCCATGAACTACAAGAACCTCTTCGACAAAGAATCTAAACTGATGAGAGGACGCAAAGAAAACGGCGAATTCATGGCTCCGTTCTCTCCGCTGAAATGGGGAGATGCCTTTACCGAAGGCAATAGCTGGCACTATTCTTGGTCGGTATTCCATGACCCTCAAGGACTGATCGATTTGATGGGGGGAGACAAGGAGTTTGTTCACATGCTCGACTCGGTGTTCTCTGTTCCTCCTGTGTTTGATGAAAGTTACTATGGACAAGTTATCCATGAAATCCGTGAGATGACGGTGATGAACATGGGCAACTATGCACACGGAAACCAGCCTATCCAGCACATGATTTATCTCTACAACTATGCCAAAGAGCCTTGGAAGGCACAGTATTGGCTCCGCCAGGTGATGGACCGCATGTACTCGGCTACTCCAGATGGATATTGTGGGGATGAAGACAACGGGCAGACTTCGGCATGGTATGTATTTACCGCCCTCGGATTCTATCCGGTATGCCCTGGTAGCGGACAGTATGTCATGGGAGCGCCTCTCTTCAAGAAAGCTGTGCTACATCTTGAAAATGGCAACGAAGTGGTAATCAATGCTCCTGAAAACAGCAAGGAGAACATCTACATCAAGCAGATGAACTGGAACGGACATTCCTATACACATAATTTCATCAACCACGATGAACTGATGAACGGATGTGTAATGGACTTCAAGATGGATAAAGAACCAAATACCCAACGAGGCATTGAAGCAAAGGATGCTCCTTATTCTTTCTCTCTGGAAAAATAAAGTCTGAGCAAGACACAGACTAAAATTAAAGTCTGCACCTTGTTAGTAACAATAGAAAAGCTATGTCGTAAAAGAAATTTCTCCTATGCGACATAGCTTCTTTTTTATCTGTCGTTTTCCTCCAAAAAAACAAGGCTGTGAAATCATGCCGACGTTTTGAAGAAATCATACTGGCATTCCGAGAAGATTATACCAACGTTTTAAAGAAAATATGCCGACGTTCTGAAAAGAATGCCGGCATATTTTCTTTAAAATGATTAGACGATTTTACTACCCCCTTAAATTCATCTATTTTCCCCGCCCAATCAATAAAGATGATCGTCTTGTTTTATTTCTTCCGAAGTTATCGGTTTGCGGTCAATAGCACGCCATGCATAGACTATATACGCCAATACAAACGGAACTAAAATAGAGACATAGGCCATCGTTTTTAGTGTAAACAGACTGGAACAGCTATTGGCCAAAGTCAGCGAACTCTGCAAGTCGGCTGTAGAAGGGTAATAGGCCGTATGATGATAACCTACCGCAAGCAACAAAGCCAATACAGTAAATACGGTACCGATTCCTGAAAACCATATTCCTCTGATGTATCGGCTGCATAAAATACTCTTCACCAAACCATAAAGCACACCCGCTACTCCCAGCAAGAACAGCACCAACAAATAAGGCATCGCCCACAAATTGGAGAAATACTTATACGGCTCCATCACGATAACCTGAGTCTGAGGGTCAACTGCAAAACCATCCTTGAGTAAAGTACGAATCACAAACGACAGGAAAAAGAGCAGAAAAGGAACTCCATCGGTTATCAACTGACGGCGACAACGAGCTATCAACGCCTCGTGGCGGATGTTGTTGATGAAATACAGATTTCCCAACAAACGCGCCAAGAAGAAGACAGCCAACCCCAGCACCAGATTCCACGGATCACCAAAAGCGTCCAGTCCATGCCATCCGTTGGCCCAATGGCTGATAACCGGCATCAGCTCATCAGTCAGATTCCCCTTCGACACCACAAAGTTAGAACCGTTGAAGAAGGTAGCTACTGCCGCTCCCAGCAACACCGGACCTATCACACCGTTTGCAACCAGAAACAGCTGATAGGTGCGTTTGCCCAACAGATTGCCCAGTTTCGACTGAAACTCATACGACACCGCCTGCAGCACAAAGCTGAACAGAATAATCATCCACAACCAATACGCCCCACCAAAACTAGTGCTATAAAACAAAGGGAAAGAGGCAAAGAAAGCACCGCCAAAAGTAACCAGTGTGGTAAAAGTAAACTCCCATTTACGTCCGGTGGAATTGATAATCATAGTACGCTCCTCTTCCGTCTTGCCCAAACGAAACAACAACGAGTTACCCCCCTGCACAAAAAGCAGGAATACCAGCAAAGCTCCCAGCAAAGAAACCAGGAACCACCAATAATGCTGCAAGAAAATATAAGTAGAATCCATATCTATACCTTATTTATATTAAAGTCAACAAAATAAAACAATCAAGACTCCTGCTCCGGTCCCTGCTTGATAGCGCGCAACATGATACGTATTTCGGCCACCAAGAGTACGGTAAACATAATCAGGAAAATAAAGAAAGTGGTCTGCACAGAACCGGCATCCAAACGTGATATCGCCGCATTGACTGGGAGCATATCCTGTATCGCCCATGGTTGACGTCCCAGTTCAGCAACAATCCATCCCGCCTGACTGGCCACATAAGCCAGCGGAATGCTCCACATCGCCACCCAACCTATCCACGGGAAATCCTCCATCCGCTTTCTCACACACAAGAACAAGACCAAGGCAAAGAAAGCGATGAAATACATACCTGTACCCACCATCACACGGAATGCCCAAAACAGAAGCCCCACATTAGGAATCACATCAGTAGGTTCCTTGATATATCCATATCCGAAATAAGGCATCTGCTCGTCAAGAACCGCACGCGCCTGCTGCATACCAGCCGTATCTCCCTCCTGCTTAGCCTTGCGATAATTGGCCAATGCGGTGATGGCCATCTTTCCCCTATTCATCTTTTCAGCAACAGAAAGTGCCACTGAGCCATCGGGAAGCTTATATCCACCATTCAATATGTCATTTACCCCAGGCACAAATCCCTCCGAATCATGAGTTGCCAAGTACGACAACATTTCCGGTATCTGCAATTCTCCCACCACGGTAAGCGGCTCATGCGAGCCACCCTCATAAAGCGACTCCATAGCAGCCAGTTTCATAGGTTGCAGCTGCGCTACCTGATAGGCTGACTTGTCTCCCGAAAATGCTGTCACCAAAGAAGCAAACAACCCGACAGCAGCCCCAACCTTCATACTCGCCAACGCAAACTCCCTCTCACGGTTGCGCAACAGATACCAGGCGCTGACTCCTATTACAAATGCCGCTCCTACCATCCAACTGCTCAAGACCGTATGCAAGAACTTCATCACAGCTACCGGCGAGAAGGCCACCGCCAAAAAATCCACCATTTCATTTCTTACTGTATCCGGATTAAACTCCATCCCCACAGGATATTGCATCCATGAGTTGGCCACCAGAATCCACCATGCCGAAAAAGTAGCACCTACGCCAGTAAGCCAGGTTGAAGTCAGGTGAAACCCCTTCCCCACCTTGTTCCATCCAAAAAACATCACAGCAATAAAAGTAGCCTCCATAAAAAACGCCACTATGCCCTCAATTGCCAATGGAGCTCCAAAAATATCTCCTACGAACCAGGAATAATTACTCCAATTAGTACCAAACTGAAACTCCAATATCAATCCTGTAGCCACTCCCACTGCAAAATTTATACCGAACAGCTTCATCCAGAATTTCACCGTACGCTTCCAAAAATCATTACCGGAAACCACATATAGTGTTTCCATCACTCCCATTACCACTGCAAGCCCCAAGGTGAGAGGAACAAACAGCCAATGGTACATAGCGGTAAGAGCAAACTGAGCCCTTGACCAGTCAATCATCGAAGTATCAATACTTTCCAACATAGCATGTGTCTTTATTATAAGATTAATAATTTAGTTAATAGCCCGCTCAATAAGCTCACTGCCTACATAGTCTTGCTTCTCCTCCGTACTCTTCCCTTTGAAGAAAGAGGGGAAAAAGAAGAGTTTCAAGACAAAAAACATAAGGAACAGCTTCACCAGAATCAAAGCCCAAAGCGTCCGCCCCAATTTCATGGAACGAAATCCGTCTCGGTAGAATACCCAAATAATGTTCAGTTTCTTTTTAATCATAATATACTTTTATACTGATTACAAAGAAAGGTTTTTTATCCATAAAATGCAAGAAGTTACCGTTATTTACTACATATTTTTTTCTCTTCTTTACCGAGGAATATTCCCACAAATTCGTTTTACAATTTAACTTAAGAAAGAAAAAAGATTCAAGAATATTCAGATAATCAAACAGATATAAAATTCTGCTAAATAAAGTTGAAAAAAAGTTCATTCAAAACTTGCACAATCCAAAAATAAGCTCTACATTTGCATCGCAATTAGGGAAAAGAGAATCCCTAACCAATAATAAATTTGGAAGTTTGGGTGAGTGGCTGAAACCACCAGTTTGCTAAACTGACGTACGGGCAACCGTACCGGGGGTTCGAATCCCCCAGCTTCCGCATTTATTTTGGCGCTTTCGTCTAGTGGCCTAGGACGCGGCCCTCTCACGGCTGAAACACGGGTTCGATTCCCGTATGCGCTACGTAGCGTATGCATTTTATGAAATTTGGAAGTTTGGGTGAGTGGCTGAAACCACCAGTTTGCTAAACTGACGTGCGGGTAACCGTACCGGGGGTTCGAATCCCCCAGCTTCCGCAAAGATTCAAAGCATCGTAATCAATGATTACGATGCTTTTTTCGTATATTTTGTTTCAAGGTGAAGATCAAGAATTAAAGAATTTAAATGGAGAATATCCGATTCTGGAATAATATTCGATATTCTGAGCGGATATTATCATTAATATTTTTCAGCCCTATCTTTTATCTTATTTTGAAACTACAGGAATGCAAATATCTATAATCCATTCTTCTCTGGATGTGCTTCGTGATTATTCAAATAAACTTCAAAAGGCAAACCGCAACATCGACAATCATGTTCGGCTATTAAGCGAAACAGACATTCCCAAGAAGTTTGAAGTTCATCCCATAAAATTTCAAAATGTACAACGGCATATTGTCCGGCAGGAATAGTGTAAGCACTAATTTCTCCGTCTGTCTTTATCGGTTCTTTGACTATCAAACAGGCATCCGATATACGTTTTTCTTCTTTTGTTATATTGGGGTCATCATGGAAAATGGAAGCTAAATGAAATTCTTCTGTTGTTACTAAACCTTTGGGATATGCCCAATGTAATAGTTTTTCAAATGACTTCTGCATAGTATAAGGTTTGCCTTTTCCTGTATATTTATAGAGGTCTGTCTCTGCAAATCTTCTCCGTTCATAGTTCTGTTTTTAATTACTTGTCAAAGATACAAATTAAAAGTGCAGCAGATGTGCACTTGCTTATAAAAATTCAAACTATCCCCGTTGGCAGAGCCCCTCCTCTTTATCGTCACACGTACGTGCCACATACGTCACACATTCGTGCTACGCGCGTCACACATATGAACCACACGCGTCACACGTATGTGTGACGCCAATCATACAGCGACGTTCAGGCTATTCATAAAAATTCCGAAAGAATTCTCCTGATGAACAATCTAATACATCAAAGCCATGCACCCTAAAGCATTACAACAGTCTCAGCCTACAATACATAATGAGCCAACACCCGCTGAACTTCTAAAATATTTGAATTCCGGCCAAAACTCTGCTCCAAAGGTTCTTCACATCCCCTTATCCAAATCTTCATTTCAGAGTCCATGTCAAAAGTACCGGCTGTCTCTACAGAAAAACGTTCCACCGAACGATAAGGGATAGACAGATAGTCGCGCTTCTTGCCTGTAAGTCCCTGTATGTCTTGAATGATAAGACGCTTGCTGGTAAACACCCACTTGTCTCTTATCAGCTTATAAGCTCTCTCTATTCTTTCCCCTTCACAAAGAATCTCACTATATTCCTTTTGCAAACTGGCAACTTCCACTTCGGACACATTGCCAAATATTGAATTCATAATTCCCATGTCTGTTTAATTTTAATGAACATTGATTTTATGAAATGCAAGATAACGAAAATATTTCAATTAGAAAACAAATACCCCTACATATAGACGCACTCCGGCAAATATGAACTGCCCCTAAAAACTGGATAGCCAGTCCTTAGGGGCAGTTCATGTTATTTAAAATATTATCTGGTTCTTACGATGCGCATTTCCCACTCTTGCGCAGTTTACGGGTGCAATAGCGCTTGCACTGGGCACAAATGTCATAGCCCAGCATTGCTCCTAATATAAAATCCTCCTCTGGAGTCAGCAGGTTCAGCGGACGAGTCACCATCATACGTATGGCTTCTATACACTCCGGCTTTCCGAAAAACAAGTTGATTCGTTCTCCGTCAATGGGCTGAATCACAAACTTGATACGCTGGCTCTTCAAGCGTTCCACCGCAAATTCTTCGTATTTCCGGTTGGTGGTATAAAGCACCATCTGGCGCACACCTTTCTTCAATTCATAAATATGATTCAAAAACACTTTAAGTTCAACCGGAGCTATATCAGGAGCTATCATAAGAATATATTTAAATTAAAACAATTACTAAATCTGAGCCTTCACTGCTTGCGCCCATGCTTCCACACGAGCCGAAGTCTTGTCACTTTCATTCATTTCATCAATAGCAAGACCTACGAATTTACCGTCTACTTCTGCAAAAGAAGAATCATAAGTATAGTCGCTTGTATCCACTGCACCTACAAAGGTACATCCGCTACCCTTAAGACCATCATACAGATGTCCTACACCGTCACAGAATGTATCTGAATAGGATTCAGAGTCTCCGCAACCAAACAAAGCAACTGTCTTTCCAGACAAATCCATCTGCTGCAAAGTCCGAAGGCCGTCGTACCAGTCGTCTTGCAATTCCCCATCACCCCAAGTAGATGTGCCCAATACCAACACATCGTATCCTGATACCAAATCGGCATCCAATTTTGAAACATCAAAGACATCTGCTGATGCCACACCCAGTTGCTCGGCAACCATACCGGCTACCGTTTCTGTTGTTCCGGTAGTAGAACCATAAAATACTGCAATTTTCTTCATCTTTATTTCTATTTTGATTTGACTTTGCAAAGTAAGTTTTTTAGAAACAAATCTGAAATACCTAAAAATAATGAATCTTATCGGGCTGACAACATTATTTTGTAAACAGATACTAAGGGAAACAGTACAATTTGAAAACTGCCGGTTATCCACCAAAAAAGCCTGGACAATCTCTATTTCAAGAAATATCCAGGCTATCTTTTATGCCAAACCACCTCTGTTCTACAGACCTTTAAAATATTTGGTAAAGAAAACCCACTGGTAGTCAATGGCATTATTCCAATATATCTGATTGTGCGCTCCAGGGCGGACAATGAAATCATGATTTATTCCCTTTGCCACCAAAGTTTCGTGAAACTGCTGATTCACTTTCAAGAAAAAGTCGTCAATACCACAATCTATAATCAGAGCCAACTCACCTTTCTGAAGCTTAGAGAGTTGGGTGATAGCAGTATGCGAGTTCCACCGCTCGGAATATTCAGCCTGTTCCCCCAATTGCTTTTTCATCTCCCAGCTATTCGGAAACGGACGGATATCTACTCCTCCGCTCATTGAGCCTGCCGCTCCAAAGACATCTTTATGACGGATGGAAAGCCACATACTTCCATGACCACCCATACTCAGACCAGTTATAGCACGTGCCTTGCGATTGTCAATAGCCGGATAATGATTTTGTATATAGCCAACCAATTCTGATGAAACAAAAGTTTCAAACTGGCTGTCGGCATGCAAAGGACTGTCCCAATACCAGCTGTTCTCGCCATCCGGACACACTACGATAACTCCATCACGGTCGGCCATCTCAGGTAATTCGGGTTTGATAGACAACCAAGTATGAGCATTTCCGCTATAGCCATGCAGCAAGAACAAGACGGGACACAACTCCCCACGCAATGCCTTGTCGGGCACAATCACTACCGTTTCTATTTTTTTAGAGTTCATCTTCACACTCTCTACCTGCAATGTATCTACTCGGGCCGCCCATACCGTAGAGACTACCAACCACATTGCACAGATAGACAAAAACAATTTTCTAGTCTTCATAATCATATTTTATTCGGTTTAAAGTCATTTTGCAATATCTCCCCTATCAAAAATCACACAAGCACTTCACCTGTGAATGAGGCAGAAACTCCATGCGAGAAACGTCAAAAGGAGTTACCCAATAAGCCATACAACGAGTAAAATCTCCCTCTTGCTGCAAACGGAGCCTCATCCATAAATCTGCCTCTTCCGAAAGTCGAGAGACAAAAGAGGCATACCCCTCCCCTTTATGGCGTATTATCTCAAAAGGAGAAAGTATGACCAATCCCGGCAGCCATTCTGTATGCCGGATTTCTTCGCTAAAAGGATACAAAGAGAAAGTGCCGTCAACTTGCCTTTCCACAATCTGAAAAGCAGACAGACAAGAAGTACAGGCATCTAGAATCCGATGAGAGGCAATTCTATACATTTCTAACTAGTACTTAAAAAGAAAAAAGATGTTTCAGCTGCCTATATACTTCAGCACAGACAAAACATCCTTTTATATTATTAATTCACTTCACTCCTATTTATGGAGAGAAACAGAGTCTTTTTGATGATAACGATTCAAGGTGATATGATTCACCAATAACTGCGACTGCTCTGACGACGGAGCATTGTAATAAATAAAGCCTTCTATACGGTCGTATTTAGAATCCATGTCAGACTGCACGTCTATATGATGAGTTCCAGACTTTGTTATCAGCAAAGTCTTTCCTACTACACTGTCATTCTGAAGGTAAATATTAAGCCCCATGACAGCAGAACGAGAAGTATCTTTGGCAGCTGAAGGCACCCACATGAAATCGGCCCTTAAATCCAAACAGTCGGATACCCTAAACGTAGTATCCGGCTTCAAAGAAAAAACGACCTTATTGGTGTAATCTTCCGTAGTAAGCCAAAACAATGAACGGTCCTGCCAGATATCAACACTGTCTCCCGAAAGAAAAACATTAACCTGCCCTTCACGCTTTTCCACCATAAGTTTCAAATAATCACCCGTCTTTTTATAACGGTCGCGCAGGTGACCATACATTTCCGACAAAATAGTACTGTGACGCGTATACCACACCATGGAAGAATCAAATTCGGCCTGAGTCACCTGATGTTTCTTGAATACATAGTTCTGATAGGATGGCTTTTTGTAATTTTCCGTATATGGCAAAGAATTTTCCATGGAAGAAGCCAGATGATAGTCATACAGCAAATCCTCCATTGCATCCGGCTGGATAATGTCACCGGGGATTTCCTTTCCACACGCCACCATCAATACACCAGACAACAGCAGTATCCATACAGACAATCCGTTTTTTTTCATAAATCTTTTCTTTAAGAGTTCGATTTGACATTCTTATTATCCCCACCAAGATAATGTCCGTAAAATATCAACAAAGCTATCATGCCACAACTGATTGCAGCATCCGCAAAATTAAATATCGGACTGAAAAAGATGAAATGCTCCCCCCCCCATATAGGCAACCAGTCAGGCCAATGCGTATCGATGATTGGAAAATAGAACATATCTACAACTTTCCCGTGAAGCCAATCGGCATACCCTTGTCCAACAGGAACCCAAGTGGCAACTTCGGCACGCGTACTGGCACTAAAGATCTCGCCATAGAAAACACAGTCAATAATATTGCCAATCGCTCCAGCCAAGATAAACGACAAACAAGCCACATAACCTGTCTTCATTTTCTCTTTTCTTGAAGTAATCTTATATAAATAACCAGCTATTACAATTACCGCAGCAATACGAAAAATGGTAAGGAAAAACTTAGGTAGTACCTCCATTCCAAATGCCATCCCATTATTCTCTGTAAACAGGATATAAAACCAATCGGTAATATGAATACTCTCATGCAGATGCATCTGAGTCTTTACACATATCTTTATAACTTGATCGATAATCAATACCGACAGCACGATCAACGTAGCCAAACGGCCTTGCGTGAAAAATTTCTTCATAAATAAAAAACTGTTCTTCTTAAAATAAAAAAATGTCATTCAGACAGACATGCAAAGCAAGACAACCGAACACCAGTCAATGTTTCCGGCTCCTTTACCTTGTACATCCTTCTGAATGACATTTTGGTTTCACCTACCTCATTTCTTGCCGTGCTGCTTAGCTTCTATGCTCAAAGTAGCATGAGGCACAGCACGAAGTCTTTCTGCAGGAATCAACTTACCTGTTTCGCGACAAATTCCGTAAGTTTTGTTTTCAATACGAACCAACGCGGCACGAAGGTTCTGTATGAATTTCAACTGACGTGCAGCCAAACGAGTGGTTTCTTCCTTTGAGAGGGTATTAGCCCCTTCCTCCAGCACCTTATAAGTAGGCGAGGTATCATCGGTATCATTACCATCAGTGTTCATTATACTGCTTTTCAGTTTGTCATAGTCGCGCTCAGCGAGCTGAAGTTTATCCATGATAATGGCACGGAACTCTTCGAGTTCAGCATCCGAGTATCTAGTTTTTTCAGCCATAGAATTAAAAGTTTTAAGAGTTAATAAAAGTATTCACCCGGTTTTCACCGGGTGAATGTGTTCATATCACAATTTTGTTACCACAATCTGCAACTTAAATTCGTCAAATTCCAATTCAGAGCCTTCTGCCACTTCATCTGCAAGTTCCAAGGAATTTGCCAAAACTTGATTACAAATATACTGATTATATTCATTAACAGCAGCATCCGATTCAGGATTTTTCGACAATACGATAGAAATCTTATCTGTAATTTCGAAACCGCTGCTCTTACGTATGTTCTGAATTCTGTTTACCAATTCACGAGCGATACCTTCACGTTTAAGTTCTTCTGTCACTTCCACTTCAAGAGCAACAGTCAATGTTCCTTCATTGGCAACCAACCATCCTGGAATATCTTCACTGAAAATATCCACATCGGCTGTTTCAACCACAGCATCAGTTCCACCGATATTGAAAGTATACTTTCCGTTCTTTTCCAGCTCCGCAATAGCTTCCTGTGACATTTCTGCTACAGCAGCAGCCACTGCCTTCATCTGCTTTCCAAACTTAGGACCAAGTTTCTTAAAGTCACATTTTACTTTCTTCACCAAGATACCAGAAACACCTTCTTCATAGCGAATCTCTTTTACATTGACTTCACTCATGATCAAGTCTTTCACTGCTTCTACATGACGTTTCTGATCGGCATCTACTACCGGAATCATGATACACTGCAGCGGCTGACGCACCTTAATGTTAACTTTGCGACGCAATGCCAATACCATAGAAGTAACATTCTGTGCCATCTGCATACGTGCTTCAAGTTCCTTGTTGATAACACTTTCATCTGCTTCCGGGAATTTGGCCAAATGCACTGAAACCACATTGTCGCGTCCAGTCACAGCAATCAAGTCTGTGTACAAACGGTCTGAATAGAACGGAGCGATAGGAGCCATCAACTTAGCCACTGTTTCCAAGCAAGTGTACAATGTCTGATATGCCGACAACTTGTCTGTTGACATAGCACTTCCCCAGAAACGTTTACGATTTAAGCGAACATACCAGTTACTCAAATTATCATTAACAAAATCAGTAATCATACGTCCAGCTTTTGTCGGCTCATATTCATTATAGCAAGTGTCTACATCTTTAATCAGAGAGTTCAGTAATGACAAAATCCAACGGTCGATTTCCGGACGCTCTTCCATTGGCACTTCATTTTCTGCATAAGCAAATTCGTCTACATTTGCATACAAAGAGAAGAATGAATAAGTGTTATACAAAGTACCAAAGAACTTACGGCGAACTTCGTCTACACCATCAGTGTCAAACTTTAGGTTATCCCATGGAGATGAGTTAGTAATCATATACCAACGCAACGGGTCTGAACCGAATTTTTCAATTGCACCAAACGGGTCAACAGCATTGCCCAATCGTTTAGACATCTTGTTTCCATTCTTGTCAAGCACCAACCCATTCGAGATTACATTCTTATAAGCCACACTGTCAAATACCATGGTAGCAATAGCGTGCAATGTAAAGAACCAACCACGAGTCTGGTCTACACCTTCAGCAATAAAGTCAGCAGGATAATAAGAACGGTTATCTACTATTTCCTTGTTTTCAAACGGATAATGCAACTGAGCATAAGGCATTGCACCAGAATCAAACCATACATCAATCAAGTCAGATTCACGTTTCATCGGCTTGCCGCTTTCCGAAACCAATACGATATCATCCACATAAGGACGGTGAAGGTCTATTTTCTCATAATTTGCCTTATTATATTCTCCCGGAACAAAACCAAGTTTCTTATAAGGGTTTTCTGTCATGAAACCTGCAGCTACAGACTTTTCAATTTCATTGTAAAGTTCCTCTACAGAACCGATACAAAGTTCCTCTCCATCTTCATTACGCCAGATAGGAAGCGGTGTTCCCCAATAGCGTGAACGGCTCAAGTTCCAGTCATTCAGGTTTTCAAGCCATTTTCCGAAGCGTCCAGAACCGGTTGATTCCGGTTTCCAATTAATGGTCTTGTTCAATTCAATCATACGCTCCTTCACAGCAGTAGAACGAATGAACCAGCTATCAAGTGGGTAATAAAGCACCGGTTTATCTGTACGCCAGCAGTGTGGATAGTTATGCACATGCTTTTCAATCTTGAAAGCAAGATTAGCCTGTTTCATCTTCATGCAGATATAGATATCCAATGACTCTGCAGCTTGAGCGGCTTTTTCATCATATTTACCATCCACTGTAAACTGAGGGTCGTATGCATTCTTCACCCAATGGCCTTCATATTCTTTATAAGCCTCTACATCGATACACTCTTGAACGAACTTTTCATCCAATTCATCTAACAGATAGAACTTACCTGTTAAGTCAACCATCGGACGGGTTTCACCTTTCTTGTTAATCATGAACAAAGAAGGTATACCTGCAGCACGAGCTACGTTGGCATCGTCGGCACCAAATGTAGGAGCGATATGAACAATACCGGTACCATCTTCTGTAGTTACATAATCACCAGGGATTACACGGAATGCTTTATCCGAAGCGACTGTCCAAGTACCATCTTCTGCAGCCTCCACTGGTTTCACCCAAGGAATGAGCTGCTCGTATTCCATACCAACCAAATCGCTACCTTTATACTCGCCCACTACTTTAAATGGAATCAACTTGTCACCTTGCTTGTAATCTTCCAAAGCAAGACCTTCAGCCTTTTTATTGAAATGAGCATAAAGCAACGGTTTTGCAACCACCACGGTCATTTTCTCACCAGTATAGCCATTATAGGTCTGAACTGCTACGTAGTCAATTTTAGGGCCTACGCAAAGAGCCGTATTTGACGGCAGAGTCCAAGGAGTTGTAGTCCATGCAATAAAATATGGAGTACCCCACTCTGTCATTTCCGGCTTCGGGTTCTTCATCTTAAACTGACCTACCACAGTAGTGTCTTTCACATCACGATAACATCCCGGCTGGTTCAATTCATGTGAGCTCAAGCCTGTTCCAGCAGCTGGAGAATACGGCTGGATGGTATAACCTTTATACAACAACCCTTTCTTGTATAGCTGTTTAAGCAGCCACCACAAGGTTTCAATGTAACGATTATCATAAGTAATATAAGGATTTTCAAGGTCCACCCAATAACCCATCTTATGGGTCAGGTCTGTCCATTCTTTTGTAAATTTCATGACATCTGTACGGCAGTGCTTATTGTAGTCTGCTACAGAAATCGTTTTACCAATATCTTCTTTAGTAATGCCTAAGTTCTTTTCTACACCAAGTTCTACAGGCAGTCCATGAGTGTCCCATCCAGCTTTACGCTTTACCTGGAAACCTTTCATGGTTTTATAACGACAAAACGTATCTTTTATAGTACGTGCCATAACATGGTGAATACCCGGCATACCGTTAGCCGAAGGAGGACCTTCATAAAAGACAAAAGAAGGACAACCTTCGCGTTCAGTCATACTGCGAGAGAAAACATCGTTTTCATCCCACTTTCTCAGCACTTCCTTGTTCACATCAGAAAGGTTGAGTTGTGAATATTCAGTAAATTTCTTACTCATGATTATGTTGTTTTTATCTTAAATATCATTTAAAGACAGCCAAGCTGCTAAAAAATTCAAGTTGCAAATTTAAAAGAAATATGCATAAAAGGAAAACTTTTTAAATGTTTATTCCCCTAATCCACCTATGAGTGTAGGGAAAAGCCGCTTTTCACTTTCTTCAATACATATTCTGCCATTTATAGATGTCAAGAGAACTGACGAGGGTAACGAAACAAGATACACAAAAGCGCTACAAATCCTAACACCATAGGATAATACAGATATTGAACAATGCTCAAAGGTGAGAAACCTGTCAGTTCTGCCGCAATCAACAGTTGTGCACCATAAGGTATAATCCCCTGAACTACGCAAGAGAAAGTATCCAGCAGACTGGCACTCTTGCGCTTGTCTACACGAAAACGTTCAGCTATATTAGAAGCCAAAGGTCCTACAGTAATTATAGCAATGGTATTATTGGCAGTACAAAGGTTTGCCACACTTACTAAAAAGGCGATGCTCAATTCCGCACCACGCTTCGTTTTCACATGATGCGTCAAGCGGTACAAAATATAATCAATTCCACCATTAAAGCGAATCAATTCAAGTAAACCACTGGCCATCAAGGTTACAATAATCAATTCACCCATCCCTGTAATACCTTTATTCAAAGCACCAAGCCAACCAAAGAAATCAAAACTGCCGGTAGCCAGACCTATTGCACCTGTCGACAAGATACCCAGCAACAAAACCACCGTCACATTCATGCCAGACATTGCCGCTCCCAGAACAATCAGATAGGGTAATATCTTTATATAATCAGTTGTTTCCGTCTGACTTATCACCTCCACATTCATTCCATAAATCACATAATAGCCTAGCACAAGCAATGCTGCTGGCATTACTATCATGAAATTTGCTCTAAATTTATCTCTCATCACACATCCTTGTGTACGAGTAGCAGCAATCGTTGTATCGGAAATAAAAGACAGGTTATCACCAAAGAAAGCTCCACCTACTACCAGCGCACTCATAAACTCCCCACTCAAATCTGCCCGCTCTGCAATACCCGCGGCAACAGGTATCAATGCCACAATAGTTCCTACAGAAGTCCCGATAGACAGAGATATAAAACAGGCAGCCAAAAAGATTCCAGCCAACAAAAGATGCTCCGGAAGAAGTTTCAGCACAAGTCCTACTGTAGCATCTATCGCCCCCATCTCTTTAGCAGAAATAGCAAATGCTCCGGCCAGCACAAAAATCCATATCATCAGCATTACATTTTTATTGGCCGCACCAATTGAAAACTGCAACACACGGTCATTTAACGACAACCCTTTGGTAGTAGCTATAGCAAAAACAGAAGCTAACAAGAAAGCAACTGTTATAGGCACTTTATAAAAGTCATTAACGATAATGGAAGTTACAAAATAAAGGGAGAAAAAAACTACAAGAGGAGATAAAGCCCATGCATTCGGCTTGTTTACGATAGGAGTCAGTCTGTTCAATTCCATATTTATCTATTATATATTCCTGAAATTTAAGCACCGCATCATCCTCTAAAATTTATATAGAGCAGTGCATATCGAGTTATCAGCAGCCATTTAACAACTTCTGCTAATTTTCTGCAAAGTAACGGATTAAATCTGGAACGACAAAACTTTATCTAAAAGTTTAAGAAATGTAAATAAAAAAGCCGCCCGCAAAAACGGACGGCTTGTGCTATATGGTTTGTATTACTGATTAGCAGTTTACAGAAGCCATGTGAGCAATCAAATCCAATACTTTGTTAGAGTAACCGATTTCGTTGTCATACCAAGAAACAACCTTAACGAAAGTATCAGTCAAAGCGATACCAGCTTTAGCATCGAAGATAGAAGTACGAGTATCACCCAAGAAGTCAGAAGAAACAACTGCATCTTCAGTGTAACCCAAAACGCCTGCCAATTCACCTTCTGCAGCTTCCTTCATTGCAGCGCAGATTTCAGCGTAAGTAGCTGGCTTAGCCAAGTTAACTGTCAAGTCAACAACTGAAACGTCCAAAGTAGGAACACGCATTGACATACCAGTCAATTTACCGTTCAATTCAGGGATAACTTTACCTACAGCCTTAGCAGCACCTGTAGAAGAAGGGATGATGTTACCAGCAGCAGCACGACCACCTCTCCAGTCTTTCATAGAAGGACCGTCAACTGTCTTCTGAGTAGCAGTTGTAGAGTGAACTGTAGTCATCAAACCATCAGTGATACCCCATTTGTCATTCAAAACCTTAGCGATAGGAGCCAAGCAGTTAGTAGTACAAGAAGCGTTAGAAACGAACTGAG
>JARIAN010000023.1 GCA_029257865.1 Phocaeicola sp. | reverse complement strand
GGCACCGCTTCCCTGCGTGCCGCCTGCGGTCCGGGGGGAAGCATGGTCCCCGTAGGCGTAGGAGTTGATATGCCGCTTGGACTCAGCCAGCGACCGTTCCAGCTCCTCCATTTCCCGTTGCTGACGGAGCCGTTCCGCTTCCGCCGCATCCAGTCTGTTCAGTTCCTCCTCGCTGTAGCCGTGCTCCAGCTCCTCGTCCGTTTGTTTTTCCTCGCCGATGCCGCCCACGGCAGTAAAGGCATCCTCGTCCCCGAAACGTCGGGACATCTCATACATCTTGTCTCCGGCTTCCTCCGCCTGCGCATTAGGAAGTTGCGTATTGATACGGTCGGTAGCAACCATCTGTTGGGCATCCTCGCTGCCTCCGAAGGTCTGCATCACGAAGTACACCAGGGCACACAAGGGTATGAACACCACCAACGGGAAGATGTACTTGGGCTGTTTGAAATTGATTTTTCTGATCATGGATGGTCATTGTTTTGAAGTGATTTGACAATGGATTCCAGCCGGTTGTAACTCTGTACGATATGAATGGAATCCTGATGGCTTTTACGCGGTATCGCAATGAGTGAGTCCAGTTCCTCCCGCAGCTGTTGTCCCTCTTGGGTCAACTCCGTCAGCGTGGAACGATGTATGCTCTTGTTTGCCTGAATGGTGCGGAATCCGACAAACACGGGTTCCAACTGGGCAATACTGCTGACATCCGGCTCACGCTTGTCTGACAAGGTCATGCTGTCGATTGCCACAGTACTTACCAGCAGGAAAACCAGCGAACCGGTGACATAGGCAAAGGTGCGTCTGGGATGTTTCCTTGCCCAGATGTTGGCCAGACGGATGCGTCCTGCCAGGCGGTATTTGGTGCCGACGACTCCCAACTTGGGTTGCAGCCAGGAGCGTATCAAGTGATGCGTCTTGAGCCTGCTTTCCTGAAGTGTCTTTCTGAATGATTTCATGGGGTACTTATTCTCTATAGGTTAGTAATCTAAATCTTTGTTTTCCAGCGTCCTCCAATTCGTAATCATCAGACCGTGCGGATTGTTCCGGGTACGGGGAACTGACTCGATGTAGCCTGTAGTGACCATGGAGCGTTTCAGGTCCCGAGTACGGCGCTTGATGAGCTGCGTTCCGTAGTAGGTAAATTTCCGTTCATGTTCGTCGAACAGAATGGAGTCACACATGATGGTACACACCGCTGAAGAAGAGATGATATCAGAGTAAAATCCGTTCTCATCCAATGCCTGCTTCTGCTTGAGGGCAGTACCATCTGCCATATACATTGCCTTGCCGACCGTCCACTTGATGTAGTCGTTGTCGGGAGGCAGGTTAAAGAAATACTGATGGAAGAGCTGGATATGCGCCTTGGCTTCCATCGTGAAGTTCGCTTCCAGCTGGGCACGCTGTGCCAGGAAGGGAATGTCACCGTCCAGTATGTAAATCTGCTCCCGTTCTTTTGTCACGAGCGAGATGCAGCACCAGACGGTGAACCCGCAGATGAGGGTGCAGCCACCTATCGTGGCCAGCACCGTCATCAGGGCGAGTTTCGTTTTCTGTGCTAATGATTCTATAAGCATAGGGAATGGTTTGAGTGATTACTTCTTGTTGTTGCTGTTCTTGGATTTGCTCGGTCTGACTAGAGAAGCGGCACCGCTGGCTGCAGAGCCGACCACACTTCCTGCCATACCTCCTGCCATCGCTGTCATGCCCATCACGGTACTGCCGGCTGCTGAACCTGCACCCGAACTGATACCGCCCGGAATGAGCCACGAAGCCACTTCGGGCACAAATCGGATGATGTAGGCCCCCACCAGCATCCCCATGGCATACATACAGTTGGAACCGATGCCCTGCAGTCCCAGTGCGCCAATCTGTTCCCAGGAGTTTACCGAACCGTGAAGAAGATGGTTGTAGGCAATCAAATCCTGCTGCAAGTTATAAAGCAGGATGAAGTCGATGTAGTAGATGCACATATAGGTGACGAAGCCCCACAACGAGAGGGAAAGGAACTTCGACATCCACTGGCTCCAGGCCGAGTTCCAGGGCGGTGCCAGGGACAGGGCGAACATGATGGGACAGAAAATCATCATGATGGCCATGAAGATGCGCTGCGCCACCAGAATGCCGTAGTAGGACATCTGGAATATCAGTTCCCCCACAAAGCGTATGACATCGTTGATCCATTCGCTCATCTTGGTTTCAGCCGCCACCGCTGCCCGCTGGGCATAGTTGTTGATGGTGTTGCCCAGATTCTCCACGTTGTAGATGAGTTTGTCCCACCAGGCAGCATCCTGTCCGATGGCGGCTACCTGCTGGGCGGTGGAAATGGAATCCTGCACCTCCCGCAGGCGGTCGAGGTATTCACTCTGTTTCTGCGCCACCTTCAACTCGAAAGCGGCCACTTCCTTGTTCTTGGCTTTTGCCATGGCCTTGGTAGCGGTTTCCAATCCTTTGCCGGGAACCTGCAGGGCCTGACAGATCCACGAGGAAGAAGAGATACAGATGGAAATGCCGATGATGCGCAGGAGTTTCATCACGTCCATGCCGCGCCGTCCGAGCATCATCATCCAGCATTCGTAGGAGCCTACACAGAGCGCCAACAACAGGCCGATGATGCGTGCCAGTCCGACGGCATCACCCAGCACCGCCACATTGGGAAAGGTCTCCATGGCGACCAGAAGCTTGTCCAGACTCTCGTCAATGGCAGGCAATCCGATGGTTAATGGTACTAACAGTAGATTCATATTTCATTCTATTTTCGTTACAAATTATATTCTCAAATAATTTCGTTCTCAAACTTATATATCAATAATGTGTGGAAGCCACCGCACAGAGGTTGGCGGTCCGTTTGACCAGTTCCTCCATCTTTTGCCGGGCTTCCTCGTAAGCCTTCTGCCGCTTGGCATTCTCCAGTCCGTAACCGACTCCCATCTTGTGGATGTAGGCGATGTCGGCACAGAGGATTTCATTCTGACGGCTCAGTTCGTCCACCTGGAACTGGAGTTTGCCCTTGCTTTTCTGCATGCAGTAGAGCAGTCCGTCGGTGATGCAGTCCTGCATCCGGTTGAACTCGTCCTTGTAGGAAGGGAACATCAGATCCACGTTGCGATCTGCCTCGCGGAGCAGTTCCTCCTGATAGAGTTCTTCCATCTTCTGGCGCTCTTCCTCCACCTTCTTAATTTTCTGCCGCTGGGTCTCTTCCGCTGTTACCCGGGTGGGCATGATGCGTTTCACGTTGGACTTGTGCTCCTTGAAGCGCACCCGGAAGCCGGATTGGAATCCTGCCCACTTCCAGTACATTTCTGCACCCGAGTATTTCTTGTGCAGCAGGAAGTAGTACCAGTCCGGTGCGAAGTCCCAGGGACCGTTCTCCATGGACTGCCACTGCCGGGCCTTTTCCTTGTCCTTGGTCGGACGCTGGGCATGCAGACCGGAAGCCACCGTCATGCCCAGCAAGCAGAGTAATAAAATTCTATACCGCATATCCTTTGTTCCATTGATTGATGACACGATTCGCTATCTCGTCCTTCACGTTGGAGTTAAGTATTTCCCAGATGTAGTCGGGCTTCCAGCCGCAGTCGGTAATAAGAAAGCAGTAGAGGTTCGCATTGTCCACGATGTAGCGGGCCTTGTCGATGGTGGCTTTGAGCGTCATCACCAGGTTCAGCTTCTCGTCCATGGAAGCCTTCATCAGGTTGATGCCCGAAGCGGCCACGGAAGCGTAGAGCTTGTAGCAGTGCTTCACTTCCCGGGCTATCGCCACGTTGGCATCGGCATAATACCATCCCACAAAGGGCTTCTTCTTGACATGCTTGAAAGTGTTGGAGGTAAAGTCCTTGTATTCCTTTACCAGCATGTAGAGCGAGTTGGCGGTGGAGGAAATGGCTCCGGCCAGTACCAGGTACGAATGGGCATTGCTCATCTTGGTGTTTAGCGTGGTCCGCACTTCGTTGAACTTGTTGGCGCCTTTCGTTACCAGCGACTGTTCCCCGAAGCTGGTGGCCACTCTGCCCAGTGCCTGGTCCTCGTCCTTCTTGATGCACTTGTGCAGGGCTATCAGCGCTTCAATGGTCGGCAGGTCCTTGGGTATGACTACAGCGGTGGCCGTACCCGGCACCAGAAGGAATAGCATCAAACAGATTGCGCCCAATTTCTTTTTCCAGTGTTCCATAGCTTTTTCATCTTTTAGTTAGCAGCCACCAGTCCGTTCCAGTCCGATACGAGTCCGTCCACCTGGTTGCGCATGGTCATCACGTTGGCCCATCCCTCGGGGTCGATGGCAAAGCAGAGGTCATTCAGCGTGGCATACTGTGCCATGAGCATCATGCCGTCCACCTTGTAGCGGATCTCATTCAGATTGGTGTAGATGGAGTTGGCCAGCGACATCCGTTCGTAGCGGTCGAGCATGTTGTAACCGTCGCTCTTCTTCTCGGCAGTGCCTTCTCCCTTGAGCGGATTGGGAATCCTCGCATTGTTCACGATGTTTACGAAGTTGCCCACCAGCTGCTGTGTTTCCATCACCAGCCCTCCCAATTCCGTCAGGCAGTAGAGTTGGTTGGTGAACTTCGCCTTGCTGACCGTCTTTATCAGTTCCGGTACATTCCGGATGATGTCGAAGGCACAGCTGCCGATTTCCTTGTAGTACAGGCTCTCCGTGCCGAAGCCGGAGATGTTCTGCATTGACAGCTTGTAGAGTTCCTTCATCGTGGCCATGCTGACCGAATAGAGTTCCACCTTCTGCTGCTTGGCGGCGATGGTGTCCAGCCGGGCATTGTGCTGTTCCTCGATGAGTTTCTGGGCGGCAAGGTTGGACGATACGATTTTGATGCAGTTCTTGTCGACCACAACCCGCCATCCGGCATACATTTGCGTTGAAGCGGCAAGCATCAGTACCGCCATCAACAGGAATCTTAACTTGACCATAATGACATGACTTTTTGATGTTGATTGACTTTTCTGGCAAATTCCAGGTATTTATGCCCGCCGTCCCGTTTGCGGTCTGCCTCGATATGTGTGATGGCTTCCTGCATGGTTCCGTAGTGGGCCAGATAGAGTTTGAGGGCTTCCTTTTCCGTGCGTTCGGTGGTATAAGCCCAGTAGCATTCCGGTGCTTCTTCCACACCGTACACATCCGAGTTTTGTCCCCGGCATATCCAGACTTCCTTGAAGTAGCTGCGTCCTTCCCGGTTGTTCAGGGCATTGATGGTAAATATCTGCTGCCGCTGGATGGGTGTCAGTCCCAGGATGGCGGCTATGTCCTCGTAGCGGTCCTTGAACTTGGTCTGGTCGAGCAGTATCTTCACGTCGGAGTTGTTGATGATGGCTTCCTTCACGATGGGCGAATCTATCACGTCATTCAACTCCTGGGTAACAACACCTGCTATGCCATGGAACTTTCTGACTGTTTTGTACAAATATTTGATGTATTCTGCCATGGTGGGCGAAGCAATCGCCTTCCACGCTTCCTCAATGATGAGTGCCTTGCGTCCTTTCTTGATGCGCATCTTCTGCAGGAACACGTCCATGATAATCAAGACAACTATCGGGAAAAGCACGGGGTCATCCTTAATCTTGTCAATCTCGAAGACAATGAACTGCTCATCGAAGAGGTTCACGTCCAAATCGGAGTTCAGGGTCATTTCCAGTTCGCCGCCCCGGTAGAACTGCTTCAGGATAGCTGCGAAGTCGCGGATGTTGAACTGAATCTTCTCCTGTGCCACGATTTGCGGAATGCGCTCCAAAGCAAACTCGTAGTAGGAATTGAAGGACAGTTCCCGGACTTTCAGTCTGCGTTTCTGTTCCTCGATGTGGTCTATCTGCTTGTCTATCTTGATAAGCATGGAGTTGTTGTAGAGTTCCTTCTTGTAGTTCTCGATAATCTGCAGGGCACGTTCCTTTTCCCCTTTGCTGGCAGCTTCATTCTGGGCAAGGGCATAGAGCGAACGGCACTGGCGGAGCAGTTTGAGTCGCCGGGCTTCTGCCGGAAGCATGAGTGCCCTGCTTTCCGCCTGCTTGTCCATTTCGGCTTCTCTGATTTGGGCATCAATGTCTTCCATGCTATGGGAGAACTTGTCGTAGTCTTCTTCCATCTTGGAGGCAACCAACAGCTTTTGTCTCAACCCTTCACGTTCCTTCTCCGTGAACTTGGTAAAGGGATGGAAGTAGGCTTCATAGTATTCCACGATGGTCTGGTTAATGAGCATGTCCTCAATCTTACTTGGAAAGTCGTTACCCTTGAATATCAGGAATATCAAAGACTTCAAGAAGTTCTTCTTCTCCCCGAAGTTCAAGTCATACTCTTCTTTTGTTACCTTGAAAGGATTCATGGAGATGGGCTTCTCCTTCGAGTAAGAAATATAGGTTCCCTTGTAGTAACCACAGATACCTTCATAGGAATCACCCGTATCGACCATAACCACATCCGTCTTTTGCTCTAATAGTTGACGAACCACGCTGTTCATGTGGAATGACTTCCCGCTTCCTGAAGGTCCGATGCAGAAGAAGTTGGCATTATCCGTCATCTTCACCTTACCCTCTTTCCCTGTGATGTCAATACACACTGGCAGCCCCTGGCGGTCGGTGTAGTAAGTGGTCAGCGGAGTATCTTCCGAGCCCTTTAGATGTTCCTTGAAAAAGAAGCACAGAGCGGCATCGGAGAGCGTCAAAAAGAGGTCATAGTCCGGATTGAAGGCATAGCCGTTGCCGGGGAAGCTGTCGGTAAACAATTCCAACTGGTTGTAGGCGGTACGGGACGGCATGATGCCGCATTCATACAGCTTGGTTTCCAGATAGGAAGTGACCGGGGTGACCTTGTCTGCCGGGCAGCTTACCAGAATGTTGAAGTTGCAATAAACCAACTGCGTGCTGTCCACAGCCAGGCGGTCCAGCACTTCCTCAATGTCTTCCTTCGCAATCTTGTTGCTCGGGTCAGGCATGGAGCCGTGACGTTTGGCCTTTGCCTGGAGTTTTCTCAGCAATTTTCGTTGGTTCGGTATCTGTACCACCTGGTTGAACACCACACAATCAGCATGGGGCACACTCGTCAGAAAAGAGAACAAGTCCGTAGCGATGCCGTAGCCGTTGATGTTCATCTGAGTATAGGGCTTCACCAGCGAAGGCAGGTTAATCTCGTCTATATCCACCAGCGGATAAGAACGGACTACCCGGTCGCCGATTTTCAGATACTCGTCTGATGCCTTGAAGTTGGTCATCGAGAACGGACCATGCCGGAACTGGAAGGCCATGAAGCGGTGGCAATACTCGTTCACCTCTTCCTTGGTCAACTTCCGATGCTTGATATTCTTCTCCTTGAGAATGTCGCTCACTTTGGAAACCTTGGAATGGAAGTCCAGCCATCTCTTCGGGTCGTACTGAACGAACTGGCTGTGCTGTGCCTCCTGCGTGAGGATAAGGTAGGTACGTATCTCCGTAAATTCTCTTCCCTCAAAGTAACGGAAGTAGCTTTTGGTCAGGAACTCTGCATCCTCCGGCACCTCATGGTGGTAGGACTGCTTGCAGAGCACGTCCTGTTTTTGCAGGGCATAACCCTCGCCGAGCGTCTGTACCACATTGGAGAGCACATCCTGAAAGAGCATGTACTGCTCCGCATCGGTACAAAGCTGCTGCACGGGATTGATTATCTCGAAAATAACCGACGGTTCCCCCTTGGCTGAAAAAAGGACGACATTGCCGTCCGTTTCCTCCAGCTGCGCATAAAGGCCGTCAAATATTCTTTTCTTGGTACGTGCCATAATCATTCATTTTGTTTTACGAGTTACGTCTCAGATTCTTGTAAACATAGATACCCTTTGCCCGCCGTTTGTTGTGGAGACCGCCACGCTGCTTGACGTAAATGGTGACCAATCCGACCACTGCCATCACCAGCATGGCGATGAACCCGGCAAGCTTTCCCAAAGCGATGGAGAAACCGATAAAACCCACGAATGACACACCGATGGCCGCTGCTGCCAAAGTCAAGAAACGACCGCGTATGCCCATGAACTCCAGCGGTTTCTGCAAGCCTTTGAAAACGGGATAACCCTCCTGATTCATCGTCATAATTCTGGATAGAATGTTGACAGATTGGATTACTTAAAGAAGAGCGGAAGCGCCTCAGAAAGAGCGATAAATGCAATACATCCGCCAATGGTCAGCATGATAGTTTTCTTGACATCCTGGTCGCCGTTCTGTAGGCTCGGTTCAGAGCGCCTTACGGCATTACTGCCGCAGGTCTCTCCAAACCTGCCCCCGAACCGTACGTACATGTCTCCATGTATACGGCTCTCCGTTATTGAATGCACTTTATTTCTCATGT
>JARIAN010000149.1 GCA_029257865.1 Phocaeicola sp. | reverse complement strand
TATCTACTGAGCCCCAAAATGATTCGCATCTTGTAGTTTATGGAAATAAAAAAAGGAATGTATCATTGATACATTCCTTTTGAGCTCTTCAGGTTGGACTTGAACCAACGACCCTCTGATTAACAGTCAGATGCTCTAACCGACTGAGCTACTGAAGAATATTTATATAATTGCATTTGTGCTCTTCAGGTTGGACTTGAACCAACGACCCTCTGATTAACAGTCAGATGCTCTAACCGACTGAGCTACTGAAGAAGGTTTTGCAATTATATTTTACTGTTGTTCGAGAAGCTCTTCAGGTTGGACTTGAACCAACGAACCTCTGATTAACAGTCAGATGCTCTAACCGACTGAGCTACTGAAGAAGGTTTTTTTCTCGATTGCGATGCAAAGGTAGTAGGATATTTTGAAATATGCAATATCTTTGCAAAAAAAATATCGAAAAAATGGAAAAAATATTAGGAATGGGCAATTCTTTGGTGGATATCTTGCTAAAAATGGAGGATGACACCCTTCTTGAGCAGTTAAATTTGCCAAAAGGAAGTATGCAGTTAATAGATGAAACCGTATTGAATAAGATAAAAAAAATACAATCGGGTTATAATTTTCATCGTGCGAGTGGTGGTTCGGTAGCAAATACAGTTTGTGCTTTGGGAAATTTAGGTGCGATGCCTGGCTTTATAGGTAAGGTGGGATGCGATGACAATGGCATATTTTTTCGTACAGCGTTAGAAGAACAAGGTGTGTCGGCTTGCTTGCTGTCTTCCGAGCATCTTCCTACTGGAGTTGCTTCCACATTCATCTCACCTGATGGGGAGCGTACTTTTGGCACTCATTTAGGAGCATCTGGTACTTTGGCAGCCGATGATTTGACTCTTTCCATGTTTGAGGGGTATTCTTATTTTTATATAGAAGGCTACCTTTTGCAGAGTCATGAACTTATGCAGCGTGCTTTGTCGTTGGCAAAGGAAGCTGGATTGCAAATCTGTCTGGACTTGGCTAGCTACAACGTGGTGGAAAATGAAAAAGAGTTTTTTGAAAAGATGATTAGTCAGTATGTAGATATTGTCTTTGCGAATGAAGGTGAAGCCAGGGCCTATACGGGCATGGATAATCCAGCCGATGCTTTGATGGAAATTGCATCGAAATGTAGTGTAGCTATTGTAAAGATAGGCAAAGACGGTTCTATCGTGAAGAAAGGCACCGAAGTAGTGAAGGTTCCTCCATTCCAGGTTGATAAGGTGGTAGATACTACCGGAGCAGGCGATTTTTATGCAGCAGGTTTTCTGTATGCGTTGACTTGTGGGTATTCGCTGGAGAAATGTGTACGTATTAGTTCTGTATTGGCGGGTCATGTGATACAGGTGTTGGGAACTGACTTGACAAAGGAAAGATGGAACGAAATAAAGTTAAATATTGAAGAAATACTGCATGTATAATTAGAATAATGTGTTTCTTTGTTTTGAATTGAAAATTATAGAGATATGAATACTAAGAAAACATGGATGGCGGTGCTGGTGGTCTTGCTGGCAGTAGGCTTTAGCAGTTTCAAGAAAGACGACCGGAATTTTCAGATTTCAAAGAATCTGGACATCTTTAATTCTATATTTAAAGAGTTAGATTTGTTCTATGTTGACACCATTGATGCAGAAAAGATGATCCAAAACGGAGTGAATGGGATGTTGGCGCTGACAGACCCTTACACTGTATATTATCCGGAAGAGGAAATGAGTAGTCTGAAGGAGATGATTACAGGTAAGTATGGGGGTATTGGTGCGGTGATACGTTATTATAAAGCGAAAGACCGTATTGCGATTTTTGAGCCGATAGAAGGTATGCCAGCTGCAGAAGCTGGAGTGAAAGCGGGTGATATCATCTTGTCGATAGGAGGAAAGGATATGATGAGAGGTGAGATGGCACCGCAGGAATTTTCTAGCAAGGTAAGTGATGCTTTGCGAGGTGAACCTGGTACTTCTTTTATATTGAAGGTCTTGCGTCCCTCGTTGAATGACAGTACGGAAATGGAGTTTAAATTAACTCGTAAGAATATTCGTAATAATCCGGTGCCGTATTATGGTATGGTGCGTGATAGTGTGGGATATATCACACTGACAGGTTTTACCGACAACTGCGCCAAAGATGTGAAGAAGGCGTTTATCGAACTGAAACAGCAAGGAGCCAAATCTTTGGTGTTTGACTTGAGAGATAATGGAGGTGGTTCGTTGCAGGAGGCGGTAGATATCGTGAATTTCTTTGTACCCAAAGGACAAGAAATTGTGGTGACAAAAGGGAAGTTGAAACAGGCTGAGGGCTCTTTTAAGACAATGAATGAACCGATTGATACAGATATTCCGATGGCTGTATTGGTGAATGGAAGTTCGGCTTCGGCGTCAGAAATCATGAGTGGCTCATTGCAGGATTTGGATAGAGCTGTGATTGTGGGTGCTCGTACTTACGGAAAAGGATTGGTACAGACTACCCGTTCGTTGCCTTATAACGGGACTCTGAAAGTCACCACTTCTAAATATTATATACCAAGCGGACGCTGTATTCAAGCTATTGACTATAGTCGGAAGAATGCCGACGGAACAGTAGCACGCACCCCCGACAGCCTGACGCACGTATTTCATACTGTTGCAGGACGTGAAGTGCGCGACGGAGGAGGTATTCGTCCGGATGTGGAAGTTAAATCGGAGCGTTTCCCTAATATCTTGTTTTATCTGCTCAATGATGATTTGATTTTTGAGTATGTTACTCGGTATTGCTTGAAGCATACTTCAATTGACAACGTGGATTCAATTCGTATTTCGGATGCCGATTATGCTGATTTCAAGAAGATGGTCAAGGTACATAATTTCACTTACGACCGTCAGAGTGAGAAAATGTTGAAATCACTGAAGGAAGTAGCTGAGTTTGAAGGGTATATGGAAGGGGCAGCCGAGGAATTCAAGGCTTTGGAACAGAAGTTGAGCCATAACTTAGACCGCGAACTGGACCACTTTGCACCACGAATCAAGGAACAGATTGCCGAAGATGTCGCTACTCGTTTGTTTTACCAGCGTGGAGCGGTGATGCAGAGACTAAAGGATGATGCCGAACTGAAGAAGGCGATTGAAGTGTTGGCTTCACCTGCCGAGTATCGCAAACTTCTTTCAGTTCCAGAAAATAAAGAGTGAGTTTGAAGTAATAAAATAAGAAAAGCCTATACAATCTTGGTTATCAGTCATTGGTGATAAACATGATTGTATAGGCTATTTTGTTTTTTAGATTGATGCAAGCAAGAGAAGTATCGGCTTGAGTGTTTTACCGAGTATCCGTTTTTAAGTTTATGATACGCTGGTTGCTGCTTCCTCTAAATTCTAATCGAGGTGAATACAACTCTTGTATAAACCTGCCGTCTACCAAAACATCAATGTACTCCAGGAGAGGAGCCCGCAAAGGGTCTTTTTGAATCTCTTCATGTGTGTATCCGGTATAGCACCAAATGTTTTGTTGAGTGCGGGTGCTTATTTCTTTCAGTAGGGATAAAAACTCCTGCGGATTATAGAAAGGGTCTCCTCCAGAAAAAGTGATACCATCAAGTAGCGGGTTGCGGTTGATTTCGTCAATCCATTGTTCCACAATGTCGGGAGTGACAGGATACCCTGCTTTTGCATTCCACGATTCAAGATTGTGGCATCCTGGGCAGCGGTGTGAACAACCGGATAAGTAGATGGAGAAGCGGATGCCGTCTCCATCTACGATTGTTTCCGGATATGTATATAAATAATGTAGCAAGATGATAGATTACAAATGTTTTACTCTGTCTTTTTCTTCAGCACGTTTAGCGGAGTTCCAACTGCTCAGGTCTCCAGTAAGATAACCGGTGATGCGACGCATGCGTAAAATGTTCTCGCTTCTGCAGATTGGACATTTGTCGTAAATCACCCCTTTGTATCCACAGTTGTGGCAAGTGTCTACCGGATGGTTGATAGAGCCATATCCGATGCCTTCATCGTGCATGACTTTTACAATTTTTGCAATGGCTTTTACATTCTTCTGTGCCTCTCCGTCGAGTTCTACATAAGTGATATGTCCGCCCAGGGTGATGGCATGGAATGGAGCTTCACGCTTTATCTTTTCAACAATGCTGATAGGTTCTTTTACGTCCACATGAAATGAATTTACATAATAGTCTCTGTCGTTTACTCCAGGTATAATGCCATATTTTTTCCGGTCCATTCGGGTGAATCTTCCAGAGAGTCCTTCGGCTGGCGTAGCCAGGATTGAATAGTTTAAGTGGTATTTGGCTTTGAACTCGTCCGCTACACGGTTCATCTCTTGTACGGCTTCGTATAAGGTGTCCCACGCTTTCTGGCTATGGCCATGTCCTTGTCCGTAAAGGGCAACCATTGCATTATGTCCTCCGATGAATCCGATGCCTAAGGTTCCTTGGTTGAGTACATTGCCCACTTCTTGATTAGGAGTCAGCTTTCCTCCGCCTTTCCATACATTGTTGCTCATCATGAATGGGAACTGACGCGCCAAGGCTGTTTGTTGGTATTGGTAGCGTACGTGAAGTTGCTCTCCTATGAGTGTTGCCATATCTCTTACAGCCTTCATGAATTCATCTTTAGCTGTTTTCTCAATAGTTTCGGCACTTTCTCCCGAGTGCATTTTTTCAGCTTTGAACTTTGCTTCGATGGCTAGTCTGGGCAGGTTCATGGTAGTGAATGAAAGATTACCTCTACCCAGTGAAGTCTTTTCGCCGTTCAGATTTTCAAATACACGGGTGCGGCATCCCATGGTAGCCAGTTCGTAACGGTATCTTTTAGGGTCATTGGCATCCCATTTCTCATGGCTGTTGAATGGTGTGTCAAGGAACATGAAGTTCGGAAACAATGCTTTGGCTGTAGTACGGCAAGCTTTAAGGAACAAGTCGAAGTTGGGAGATTCAAAAGAAACTTTTCCTTCTACGGCTGCGTTGAAGTCCTGCATGGCAAGCTTGTAGTCGTTCTCAGAATAAGAAACCCCGTCTTTTATCTTGAATATCTGTATAGGGAATACAGGGACTTCGCCTTTGTTGCCTAGTCCTTCAATGGTAGCTGTAAGCAGCTCTTCTATAACCATTCTACCTTCGGCAGAAGTGTCGGTGCCATAGTTGATAGAGCTGAATACGACCTGGTTTCCGCCTCTGGAGTGCATCGTATTCAAGTTATGGATAAAGCCTTCCATTGCCTGGTGCGTATCTTTTTTCACTTGCTTGTGGGCTTTATGTATAATATGTTGCAGTTCGCTGTCGTCTATCGGAATGTTCAGTTCGTTTAATCCTTTTATAAATGCCTGTTGCATTTCTTGGGTAGGATTGATGGAAAGTAAATGTAACTTTACGGTTTCCAGCAGTTGCTTGTCTTCTATATTTACCCCTTTTAGTTCCAAACAGAATCCCAGGATAGAAGCTACGGCTTTCTGATAGCTTTTCAATACTCCTTTGGCCATGAAGAAATCGAACGCAGGAATGGCTTGTCCTCCGTGCTGTTCATTTTGGTTGGTTTGGAAGATGATGGTTGCCAGGGTGGCATAACTCTGGATAGACTGTGGGGTACGGATGCTTCCGTTTTTGGTATGGAAACCACGCTCGAACAGGTCGTCCAAGTCATATTGGATACAAGTAGTTGTTTTGGTAGGGTAGTAGTCCAAGTCGTGTATGTGGATATCTCCTAGTTGATGGGCCTCCGAGAACACTTTAGGCAAAAGATATTTATAGGTATAGTCCTTGGTGATTTCCGATGCAAAGGTCATCATCTGTCCTGCCGGAGTATGGCTCGACATATTGGCATTGCTCAAGTTGATGTCGTTCTTGTCTATAGCCACAATGCCGTCCATGATATGTTTCATTTGCGTTTTGCGCTCACGTTCCGTATTTCTCCACTGGCGGTAGATAATATACTTTTTTGCAACTTCCGGATGACTTTTCATCAGTTCGGTTTCCACCATGTCCTGAATCTCCTCTACTCCGATAACTGGTTGAGAGATTTGAGCAATAACCCGGTTGGTTATTTCATCTATGCATTTATCTGTTCCAGTCAGTTCGGTGGCGTTAAATGCTTTGGCAATGGCATTAGTGATTTTTGAGGCTGAAAAGTTTTCCCGCTTTCCATCTCGTTTAATAATGCAAATCTCTGCTACGTTCATGTTACTTGTCTTAAAAGGTAAAAATTAAATAAGTTGTTTTTTATACTTTTTCTGGCAGGTCTTCTGACTGATCTCAATTCCAAGATGCCTTCCCATACGGTTTTTTCGTACAGTGGCTGCAATATTGCTTGTCGTTGGAGGGTAGATGGAGAATCACAGCAGCGGGTACTGTTGCCGACTTTCACGGCATTCCCTTTTTGAAACATAAAAGTTACCTTCGAAAAAGCAAAGCAAAGGTATGTAAAATGGAAGAGATAGAAAAATATGATTTTTAATTTATTGTCTAAATTAGACAACTTTTTATGCTGAAATGTTTGTTGCAGTATATTGTAGAGTGGTAAAATGGATAAGTATTATTTATATTAAATTTTCTATTTGGAAAATAAGTAAATAATTTTATGCTTGTTTTTTCGGCTGTTGTAAAAGGAATATGAAGAGTATTTTTCATTAGTAAGATGAACTGTTTTTGATGATATTTCAGTATGGGTTGATTGTCGTTACTGGAATATCATCAATTGTCTGTGGCAGAATTAAATTGATGAAGAATCGGTGCATAACATTCAGTTTGCTTTCCGGTATGTTCGGAACTGCAGTGTCATTTCTCAACTTGTTTCTACAGATTCTTGAGTTACAATCAGTGTTTTATGAAACGATGCTTGTGTTTCATAAAACGGCGGTGTTGTTTTATTAAACGCTGACGGTAACTCAAGTTTCTGTCGGCATGAAATACAGTATTCCCTCAAGTGAGTTGCACATTGTTACGTTGCATCTGAATTTTTAAATCAGCCAACAGGGTATCAGTTGTTTTATTGGCCATTTTGAGGTAAGTTGACTGGCTCGAGTCCCATTTGTGTAGCTTTTTTCATCATGAACTCAAAAGCCGCGTCGTGTTCATTAGGAATCACTCCGTCCAAGATAGCATCCTTGATGGCACTTTTCAGATTGCCAATTTCTCTACAAGGCTGCAGATTGAATATCTGCATGATTTCCGAACCGTCTACAGGCGGTTGGAAATTACGGATTCGGTCTTTCTCCTCCAAGTCTTTCAACTTTTGTCTTACCAGTTTGAAATTGTCCAAGAAACGTTGTTTGCGGGCCTCGTTTTTCGAGGTGATATCCGCTTCACAAAGCGACATCAAATCGTCAATGTCATCTCCTGCTTCGAAAAGCAGTCGTCTGACAGCAGAGTCAGTTACAATATCATCGGCTATGACAATAGGCCGCATGTGCAATCCCACTAGTTTTTGCACATATTTCATTTTTTCATTCATAGGCAATTTCATTTTGCGGAAGATGTCGGGTATCATTTTCTCACCTATGAAATTATGGTTGTGGAAAGTCCATCCAGCCTTAGGCTCCCATCGTTTAGTGCGTGGCTTGCCGATGTCGTGCAACAAGGTGGCCCATCTCAGCCAGAGGTTGTCGGTTACGCGTGAGATATTGTCTACCACTTCCAGTGTATGATAGAAATTGTCTTTGTGGGCTCTTCCATTTCTTACCTCTACCCCTTGCAAGGCGGTAAGTTCAGGGAAGATGAGTGGCAGCAATCCACAGCGGTCTAGCTCTACAAATCCCTTTGACGGTACAGGTGCCAGTAGGATTTTATTCAGTTCGTCGGCTATACGTTCTTTAGAGATGATTTTGATGCGTTCGCAGTTTCTTTCCAATGCGCTGAATGTTTCGTCTTCGATATAGAAGTTTAGCTGTGTGGCAAAACGTATGCACCGCATCATGCGTAGCGGGTCATCGCTGAAAGTGATGTCCGGGTCGAGCGGAGTGCGGATGATTCTGTCTTCCAAGTCTGCCAGCCCGTCAAAAGGGTCAACCAGTTCTCCAAAGCGGTTCTTGTTCATACATACAGCCATGGCATTGATGGTGAAGTCTCGTCGGTTTTGGTCATCTTCCAACGTACCATCCTCCACTATCGGTTTGCGACTGTCGTGTGTGTACGATTCTTTTCTGGCTCCCACAAATTCCACTTCGGTATCATGATATTTCACTTGTGCAGTGCCGAAGTTCTTGAATATGGAGATGTGGGCACCTTTTCCTAGTTTCTTTCCGAACGCTTTGGCTATTTCAATTCCGCTTCCTACCACTACTACATCGATATCTTTCGACGGGCGCTTCAGAAAGAGGTCGCGTACGTATCCTCCTACAATATAACATTCCAAGCCAAGTTCATCGGCTGTTTCTGAAATCAGGTGGAATATTTTGCCGGTAAAGTGTTCTTTCAGTTCCATGTTGATTGATATAATTTGAGGTACAAAAATAATAAAAAATGGTAAGCTCTCGGAAGGATAACTAATTTAATTGTATTTTTGTTTCCGAAAAGAAAGAATGGACTTATGAAAAAAGTAGTATCAGGATTATTGATGTTGGCAGTTGTCTTGGCATCTTGCGATGATAGTGAAAAACAAGCTGCCGGTATACTGGACCGTGCTTCAAAAGCATTGGCAGGAGGTGACTATAGTTTGGCGAAATTGCAGATTGACAGCATCCGGACTTTTTATCCTAAGGCGTTTGAAGCCCGGAAGGCTGGAGTGAAACTGATGCAGCAGGTCGACCTGAAGGAGCAGCAGCATACTTTGTCTTATTTGGATAGTATGATGCAAGTGAAACAGGCTGAACTGGATGCGATGAAAGGTAAGTTTGTATTGGAGAAAGATACTGCTTATCAGGAAGTGGGAAATTATTTCTACCCTACGCAAACGGTAGAGAAAAATATTGGACGCTCTTTTTTACGTGCTCAGGTGAATGAACAGGGAGTGATGTCGCTTACTTCTGTTTATTGTGGTGGAAAGAAGATTCATCATACAGCTGTCAAAGTGAGTGTGGGTGGGGATATGTTTGCAGAAACTCCATCGTCTACCGACAGTTATGAAACTACAGACTTGGGGCGTCCTATAGAGAAGGCCGATTATCTGGTAGGTAAGGATGGAGGAGTGGCTGCCTTTATTGTGGCCAACAAAGAGCAGAAAAATATCCAGTTAGAGTTTATGGGCGATCGAAATTACCGTACAGTGATGCAATCTAATGATGTGAAAGCAGTAGCAGCCGTATCTGAATTGGCGCGTATCTTGTCGGCAATGGAAGAAATCAGAAAGGAGCAGAAAGAGGCCAACTTGAAAATACAGTTTGTAAAACGGAAGATGGAAGAAGCTAGACCGGAAGGAAAATAGATATTTATAGGTAAAACCTGGATAGGAATATTTCATATCCCCGATTGCTTTGTTTCGAAATGAATAGAGGAATTGGGGATATGGTGTGTTTGAGTGAACTTATCAACAACATGGTGAATAACTTTTTATTAATTGATAAATATAAACAAGTAAGAATGAAGAAAAGATGGTGGACGGGACTGGCTGTTCTTTGCGGTTATCTTCCGCTGGTTGCTCAAGACCGTCCTGAAGTGGAACTGAGTGCCGATGTGGTGAGTGTAAATATGTGGCGTGCGCAAACTCCTTATGGAGTGAGTATTCAGCCTACTTTGTCAGTGTCGTGGAAAGGTTTATGGCTTTCTGCATGGGGAAATGCCGGATTCAAACACGATGACCCGCGTGAGATTGATTTGACTTTAGGATATGAAAGAAATGGGTTTTCTGTATCGGTTACTGACTATTGGATAGATGGTACCAGTGGCTATTTCCATTTTTCTCCCGACAATACCGGACATACCTTTGAGGCGCAGGTTGGATATGATTTTAATTTCCTGTCGGTTAATTGGTATACCAACTTTGCAGGGTATGATGGAGTGGATAGTCATGGTAACCGTGCATATTCTTCTTACATGGAAGTGGCTGCGCCGTTTCGGTTAGGTGGACTGGAATGGGAGGCGAGAGTGGGGGCGGTGCCTTGGACTACCGATTTCTATAATGACGGTTCTACTGGTTTTGCAGTAACTTTGCTTCAACTTGAAGCAAAGAAAGAAATACAGTTCACTTCTAAGTTTACTTTGCCTATATTTGCTCGTTTAGTGTTTAACCCAACGACCGAGGCTGCACGTATGGTATTTGGAGTGACTTTTTGAAAACAATAAAAGAAGCCTTGCCGTTACTCAATGTGAGTAGGGCAAGGCTTTTTCAATGTGAGCAATGATAGCTGATTAATGCATTTGGTAAACTAGTGTACCACCCTTTAAGATATCTTCATGGCGGATGAAGTTCTCGGTATATGGTTGTCCGTT
This sequence comes from Phocaeicola sp., assembly GCA_029257865.1. Taxonomy (GTDB): domain Bacteria; phylum Bacteroidota; class Bacteroidia; order Bacteroidales; family Bacteroidaceae; genus Phocaeicola. Next base: position 27,851 of record JARIAN010000149.1, on the reverse strand, counting down.
GAGTGTGATGCTCTTGATGTATTTATGCTCTTTAGACAGCCCTTCTGCAATAATAGTGAAGGTCTTTCCATTAGGCAGGTGCAATACAAATTCAGGGAACTGAGGAGCACCGAATACATACTCTCCGCTTACCGGGTTAACAGGATAGAATCCCATGGCTGAGAAGATGTACCATGCAGACATCTGTCCACAATCGTCGTTGCCGCAAAGTCCGTTAGGCTTAGGTAAATACTGTGTGTCAAAAATCTGTCTTACTAGTTCCTGTGTGCGTTCAGGACGTCCCGCTAGAGTGTACAGGTAGGTTACATGATGGCTTGGCTCATTGCCGTGTGCATATTGTCCAATCAGTCCGGTTACATCGGCTTGAGTTGTTTCCAGCTTGACGGTAAACAGCGAGTCAAGTTTCTGCAAGAAAGCTTTTTCACCACCAAACAGGCTAATCAGTCCAGGGACATCGTGTTGTACATGCCAAGTATACTGCCAAGCATTCCCTTCGGTATAGTCGCCTCCTACACTTTCCGCATGTCCGATTTGACTAGGATTGAATGGTGTTTTCCAATTGCCATCGGCTTTCTTAGGGCGCATAAACTGGGTGGAGGCATCAAATAAGTTCTTGTAGAAATCAGCTCTTCGACCAAAGTATTCAGCATCTTCTTTTTTGCCCATTCTAGCGGCCATATCAGCAGCGGCATAGTCATCGTAAACACTTTCTAATGTAGAAGATACAGATTCACTTTCAGTCAGATCGGTTGGGAAATACCCATATTTCATATAATTTTCCCAATTTGACTTCAGCGGGTGTGATACGGTTTGGGTTTGTTTAACCGCATTGAAAGCACGCTCTGCATCAAATCCTCTGAAACCTTTGGCATAGGCTTCGGCAACGACCGATACACCGTGGTTACCAATCATGCAGAAGTTCTCTTTTCCCCAAAGTCCCCAAATAGGAAGATAACCTTGCACTTCAGCCTGGTCTACTAGCGAATTGATGAACCCGTCTACTCGTTCTGGGACCATCAATGTGTAGAATGGATGTGCCGCACGGTAAGTATCCCATAGGGAGAAAGTGGAATAGAACTTCCCACCGGTTGCTGTTACTACCGAATCGGCCGCATTGCGGTAGCGTCCGTCTACGTCTGAAATTTCATTAGGCTGAATAAGGGTGTGGTAAAAGCTGGTATAGAAATTAGTCTTCTGTTCTAGGCTACCTTCCATCTCTATTCTGCTCAGGTAACTGTTCCATTCAGCTTTAGCTGTAGTTCTTACTGCATCGAAGTCCCATGCAGGAAGTTCGGCGGCAAGATTGGCTTTGGCTCCTTCCACTCCAGTAGTCGAGAGTGCAATTTTCATTAATACTTGGTCTCCTGGGTTCAGGGGGAAAGAACTGATGAAGCGTTGTCCTTTTTCTGTTTCCTGCATAGGCAGTTCAAAGTGTTCTGTTACCGGACGGTTGAACTGGATGACAAAGAAATAGTCTTGATTTACCCATACTTGATTTTTTACATGACCAGTCAGTGTGCTGTCGTTTTCCCAATTGGTTTCGCACAAGCTCACTTGTGAATGATATTGTTTTTCATTCCAAGCTGGTCCATGTTGCAGGTCAATCAGAATAGAGGCAGAATCAGCATTTTGGTAAGTATATCGGTGAAAAGCAGCGTGAGTAGTAGCAGTAAGTTCAGCTTTTACTCCGGCATCATCCAACGTTACGGTATAATATCCGGGCTCTGCAGCTTCGTTCTTTTTGTTGAAACTACTGCGGTACTCATTCCATGCTCGATGACGTTTTCCGGTAGTCGGCATCACCAAGACATCTCCCAAGTCCATGCAGCCTGTACCGTTCAGATGTGTTTGGGTGAATCCCCAGATGATAGAGTCCTCATATACATATTCAGAGCAATATCTCCATCCCACAGCACCAGTGACAGGGCTAGTCTGAATCATACCGAAAGGACGGCAAGCACCGGGGAAGGTATGTCCGTTGTCGGCAGCTCCGATGAAAGGGTTTACATATTGTGTGAAATCGACCACTTGAGAGTTGTCGGAAGGTGTGGAGCAGCTATAACATGCAGCTCCTGCAGCAAGTGCAAATAAATATTTTGAAATCTTTTTCATGAATGAAGGGCTAATGAAGTAATCAATAAAAAAAGCCTATCCGCAAGCATACGGTTGTTTGCAGATAGACTTCTTTATATTTCAATCAATGATTATACGTAAGTCTCAAGGAATTTAACCTGTCCTTCTGGAACTACTTGTAAAGACTGGGTAGTAGCAGGGAACAATACAGATTCTCCGGCTTGCATTTTAATTTGGTTACCCTCATTGTCGGTAACGGTGCAAGCTCCTTCCATACAGATGTAGATAACAAAAGAGTCTAGTTCGCTGTAATCCATACTCATACTTTCTGTAAGGTCATATACAGAAGTTGTGAAATAGGGGCAGCTTACCAAGTCAACCGGTTCATTCTGCTTTGGTTCGTATGCTGTGCGGTATTCATTTTCTACATGATAGTCGATAGCATCTTTTGAGAGTTCGGTATGCAGTTCGCGGGTATTTCCGTTCTTGTCTTTTCTGTTGAAGTCATAGATACGGTAGGTGATGTTTGAAGTCTGTTGGATTTCAGCAATAAAACATCCTGCTCCGATGCTATGTATACGTCCTGCAGGGAGGAAGAATACATCTCCTGGATTGACAGCATAGTCAGCTAGTGCATCACAGATTGTATTGTCGGCAATCATATCAGCATATTGGTCGGGAGTGATTTCCTTTTTCAGTCCTGAGCGCAAATGTGCTTTGCCTTCAGCATTGTCAATGACATACCACATTTCGGTTTTACCCATTGAGTTATGACGTTTCATAGCCAGTTCGTCATCGGGATGTACCTGGATAGAAAGGTCGTCTTGAGCGTCAATGAATTTGATCAATAAAGGAAATTTACCGTTGAAGCGTTTGTAGTTTGATTCACCTACCAGAGCTCCTTTATATTCTTCTACCAGTTGTGTCAAGTTCTTTCCGGCGTCAGCTCCATAAGAAACTACAGATTCGTCACCGGGAACGTCTGAGATTTCCCAACTTTCACCTACTTGTTCTTGCTGGATATCCAGCTTTTTGAATGGAATAATCTTGTCCCCTCCCCAAATGGTGGATTTTAAAATGGGGTTAAATTTTAATGGATACATAATTATAGAGTTTATGTAGTTATATATTGCAAAGTTATATAAAAAACTTCAGTTAATGAGATAGATTCCTAGAAAATCATTTCGTGACAAGAGGGGGCAGTGAACAGGTTGTTTCTGCCCTCTTTGGTTTGAATAATTTATTTTTGATGGAATTTCAATACTCCTCCGTTCAGCAAATCGTGATGCTTCACTCTGTAGCCGCACTTCTTTGCTCCCAGTTCGATAGACTGGATGTATGCAGAACCTTTTTCTGGATTGGCTTTTTCAATGACGAGTTGTTCGGTGCCGTGATATTTCGGGTTCAGTTTGATGGTCACTTTATCGAAAGTAGGGAGTGTGAGTGTATATTCTGGAACTCCCGGGCAGTCTGGATAGAATCCCATCATGCTGAAGATAGCCCAAGCCGACATTGTTCCAGCATCGTCATTGCCTGGTATTCCGTCTGGACGGGTAGTGAAATATTTAGCTAGCAGTTCTTTCACTTGTTTTTGGGTTCTCCATTCTTCTCCTTTGAAATAGCTGAACAAGTAAGGATATGCAATGTCTGGTTCATTGGCAGGGTCGTAGTAACCTTTGTCGAAAATCATTTGCAACTTGTTGACAAACTTGTTCTTTCCTCCCATCAGTTTTGCCAATCCGTTGATGTCATGAGGAACATAGAAAGTATAGTTCCATGCATTTCCTTCATGGAATCCAGGACTTGGTTCAAAGTTTTCTCCCTGTTTAGGGTCGAACGGGCTATAGAAGGTGCCATCGGGCAAGATAGGACGAAGTGTACCGAACTCTTTACAATAATAGTTTTTGTATCCCATCGAGCGTTTGTAAAACAGATTGGCATCCTCTTTTTTTCCAAGAGCTTTAGCTAAAGTATAGAGCGAATAGTCGGCAATGTAATATTCCAATGCGTGTGATACGGAATTATCGAATTGTTCTTTCAGAGGAACATATCCTTTGTTCATATAGTCGTCATTGTCCGGACGCATCAAATTGTCTTTTCCAGGAGTTGTAGCCGATTTGTACATCGCTTCATAAGCCAGGTTGATATCGAAATCGCGCAATCCTTTCATCCAGGTATCTACAATGACTGGAATGCTAGGGTCGCCTTCCATGGTTAGGGTTTCTCGTCCGTATAGTTCCCATTTAGGCAGCCATCCGTGTTCACGGTACATATCAATCATAGTCTGCACCATGTTGATTTGTCGTTCCGGATAAACCAGTGTCATGAGCTGATGTAGGTTGCGGTAGGTATCCCAAAGAGAATAAACGGTATATCGGTCTCCCTTTGTAGTCAATACCTTGTCGCCTTCCATTTGTGGATATTGTCCGTTTACGTCCTGTAAGATATTCGGGTGAATAAGGGTGTGGTAGAGTGCAGTGTAGAATACTGTCTTTTGGTCTTTGCTTCCTCCCTCTACCAAGATACGTCCTAAATCATCATTCCAGCGTGCACGTGCTTCTTGATGGATAGCTTCGAAATGGCGTCCATGTTGTTCTTTGTCCAAGTTTTCTCTTGCATTTTCTATACTGACAAAAGACACTCCCATAGAAACTTCAATTTGTTCTCCTTCGGTGGTGTTGAACGAAAACCATGCACCGATATCATCCCCGGCAATATCTCGGTTATAAAGTTTGTAGAGTTTGTATTTGCCTTGGTCGGCATCCCAATCAGCTTCCGGTCCTTGCATAGGGCGTTGCTTTTTCCAGTATCCGGTAGCCAGCGGTTTTTTGTTTACTCTCATTACAAAATAGATAGGGAATACAGCTTGTGGATTATAGCAGAATGTGCCTAGCACTTTCATACCTTCAACTTCAGTATCGCTAACCCGGCGCATATAAGCTCCACTTTCATTGGTTAGCCCTTCTCCAAGGTTGAGCAGGATGTGACTTTCTCCGGCAGGGAAAGTAAATCTTGAAAGTCCGCTGCGAGGGGTTGCTGTAGCTTCTGCCTTTACATTGTATTTAGTAAGTGATACAGTGTAGTAGCCTGGATTAGCGCTCTCATTCTCATATTTGCTGCCATAATGGTGATAATCTACATCCAGTGTTCCGGTAGTAGGCATAAGCAGCAAAGTGCTGAGGTCTGGACATCCTACACCGCTCAAGTTCACATGAGAGAATCCGGTGAAGTAGCTGTTTGTATTTTCATAAGGGGTAGACCACCATCTGGCATCTTTGTCGTATTGGTTGTCGCTGGAGCCCATTACGTTGAAAGGAACTACCGACATCATTCCGTTAGGACAAACGGCTCCAGGGTTACAGGTTCCAAAATTGGTGGTGCCGATAAACGAGTTGACATAGTCGACAGGTTCTTGCGCTTGCACGAAGTTGGATACTATCAGACCTGTAAGAAGGAATAAAAAACGTTTCATTGGTATCATTTCAGTAAGTTATTCAGTGTTTCAATAAATTGAAGCAGTTTAAAATGCTGTTGCATTAAGGTATAGAAACATAAAGGAGACTGTACAAACCACATGTATTCATGCTATTTGATACAGCCTCCGATATATAATTTGTGAATAGTCACAGAGATTCTCTACAATTAGATGATTGAAGTACGTTTAACGAAATCAACAATTTCAGAGATATATCCGAATGCCATGCCTACAACAGTGTCGGCTGCACCATAATATACAGCTACTTTTTCACCATCCTGCAAAGCTGCACATGGGAATACTACGTTAGGCACATCTCCCTGCAGTTCGTAAGGAGCAGCTGGAGCCAATAAATATTCACGTGTACGGTACAATACTTTTTCTGGATTATCCTTATCAAGGATGACTGCACCCATAGAGTAACGGAATCCGTTACAAGTTGTGATTACTCCGTGATAGAACATCAACCAACCTTCTTCAGTCAAGAAAGGAACAGAGCCAGCGCCTATCTTGGTGCACTGCCATGCGCTTTCCGGGAATGGAGTTACTTTCATTACACAGCGATGTTCGCCCCAATATTTCATGTCTGGGCTATAGCTGATGTAGATATCTCCAAATGGAGTGTGTCCGTTGTCGCTAGGACGGCTCAACATAGCATATTTGCCATTGATTTTCTGTGGGAAAAGTACACCATTACGGTTGAATGGCAAGAATGCATTTTCGCACTGGAAGAACTCCTTGAAGTCGAAAGTATATGCAATACCGATTGTAGGTCCGTGGTAACCATTGCACCAAGTAATCCAGTAACGGTCTTCAATCCAGGTTACACGTGGGTCGTATTTATATTCCGATTCAATCATTTCGGTATTACCGGCTTTGAACTGAATAGGTTCGTGGTTAATTTCCCAGTTGATACCATCCTTGCTAAATCCTGCAAAAATGTTCATCTGTACAGCTTTGTTGTCACAACGGAAAACTCCTGCAAATCCATCTTTGAATGGAACTACAGCACTGTTGAAGATACTGTTTGATGATGGAATGTGATAACGACCTATTACCGGGTTCTTAGAGTAACGCCACATTACATCTTTACATCCTTCTGGGCGATCTTCCCAAGGCATATTAAACTTTTCTGTCATAATATATAAGTTTATGGTATAAAATTATTATTCTTGTTCTCCTTCAATCAAGGTACCGTCTGCATGATATTTGAACGGTACGAAATAAGTAATAAGGAAAGCAGGGATGGTAGCTACGAGTACGAAGATGAAGAATGGTTCGTATCCGCTAGGCTTATTGAAATATTCCCCCAACACTTCACATACCCATCCGCTAAGCATTCCAGGAATCATTACACCTAGGTTCATGATGCCTGAAGCAAAAGCATAATGTGCCATCTGATGTTTCCCCGGAGCTACCTGTTGCATCATGAACAGGGTTAGTCCGACAAAACCAAATCCATACCCAAAGTATTCAAAGACAATACCGCTGCAGATTAACAGTCCGCTTTCTGGTTGGAATATAGAGAAGAGGGCATATACGATAAATGGAAGGTTGAAGATGCAGCACAATGAGAAAAGTGTTTTTTTTAAACCTCTTGAAGAAATGTAATATCCGGCTAGAAGAGAGCCTAATACAAATGCTGCTGCACCGTATGAGCCGTAATATAATCCGATTTCTTTTTCACTAAGTCCAAGGCCACCTGCTGCTCTGTCTGCTTTTAAGAATAGTGGAACGATTTTCATTACGAATCCTTCTGCAAATCGGTACAGGATAATGAAGAAGATGTAATAGGTAATGTGTTTCTTGTGGAAGAAATCTAGCAAGACATTGCCCAATTCTTTCATGACTTCTTTGCTGCTTTTTTGCTCTTTTTTCTTGTTCTGTCCTCCAGATGGAAGCATAAACAAGTGATAGATACCTAGCAGTACCATGACTGAACACAAGATAGCCATGATAATAATCCATGCTTTTTGGTTGGCTGCCAGCATTGAAGCGGTATCTGAATTACCTTGAGTATATTTTTCGATTAAAAAGCCGGCTAAATAGACCAAACCTCCAGTCGCTACGATTTTTGCAATATTATAAAAAGCGCCTTGCCATCCGATGTATTTGGCTTGTTCGGAAGAAGACAATTCACTCATATAGACTCCATCGCATACAATATCATGAGTGGCGCCACTAAAAGCAATGATGGCTAGCAGTGCAATGGAAATACTGAAGAAGTTGGGCAAGTTAAGAGAAAAGGCTACCAGCCCGAAGGTGATACCAGTAATCAGTTGTGTGGCAATGACAAAGAATTTTTTAGTCTTGAAGAGTTCAAGGAATGGACTCCACAATGGTTTCAATGTCCATGGTAGCAAGATAAGGGAAGTCCAAAATGTAATAAGTTTATCTTCTACATTAAGTCCTTTGAACATCAGGACTGTTACCATATTCAACACTACAAAAGGGAGTCCCATTGCAAAGTATGCAGTAGGTACCCAAGTTATCGGACTTCTATGCTTTTTGGTCTCTGTTACATTAGTCTGTTCCATAGCACTATTTTAAGTTTATAAAAATCACATGTTTTTATGGCTTGCATTTATCATGCCCAACCTGGTTTTACAATAATTTGATAATTGAAAAGCTTTTGAAAATCTATAACTGAATTGTTAATAGTTGATTTTCATGACTCTTGTATTGGATGTATTTCTGTTGTAGTAGCCATAAAAAAACGGAAACTCCATTACATCCTTTCGTTTTTAATTATAACTTTGCAAATATACGATATTATAATTAATTGAATGTAAATTTTTATTGCATTTTTTAGAGATAAATCAGCCTTCTGATAATGCAGATGGCTATATCAATAATCTTATTAAAGTATCAATCATTATGAAAGTAGCAATTATTGGAGCTGGAAACATGGGAGGAGCTATTGCTAGAGGATTGGCAAAAGGGGGATATATTGCACCAGAAAATATATTGGTGACTAATCCAAGTAATGAAAAATTGGAAAGACTGAAAGTTGAGTATCCTTCTATTCAGACAAGTAATCACAATAAGGATGCGGCTGAAGCCGATATTGTAATCATTGCTGTAAAGCCTTGGAAGGTGGAGGAGGTTTTGCGTCCATTGCGTCTGCGTCAACCTCAAATCCTAGTGTCTGTAGTGGCTGGACTTACATTTGAAGATTTGGCACATTTTGTAGACCCGGAGATGCCGATATTTCGTGTAATTCCTAATACTGCAATTTCGGAATGTGCCAGTATGACTTTGATATCCAGGCGAAATGCTTCAGAAGAACAGACTCGTATTATGTTCGATTTATTTAATGAGATGGGACGTTCCATGTTGATTGAAGAAAAACTGCTAGCAGCAGGAACGGCTCTTGCATCTTGTGGCATAGCTTATGTATTGAAGTATGTGCAAGCAGCAATGCAGGCAGGAATTGAAGCAGGTCTTCGTCCTAAAGATGCTATGATTATGGTAGCTCAGACGATGGAAGGGGCGGCACAGTTGCTTTTGCGTGATGAGGCTGCTCATCCGGCTTTGGAAATAGAGAAGGTGACCACTCCCGGAGGAATTACCATTAAAGGTGTTAACTCGTTGGACCATGATGGGTTTGCTTCTGCTGTCATACGTGCTATTAAAGTGAGTATGTAATAACAATGAAATGTCATAATGCATCGGTTTTGTGCCCTTATCTTTATATCTACGGGTGATGCTTTAAAAAAATAGTATTAAACCTTTTAAAACAAGAAATTATGAAACATGCAATGCCTTTGCTTCCTTATACTTTGGAAGCGCTTGATCCTTTGATGAGTAAGGAAACTTTAGATTTCCATTATGGCAAACATCTACAGACTTATGTAGACAATTTGAATCGTTTGATAGAAGGTACTCCTTGGGAGTTCTTGTCATTGGAAGAGATTATTCAAAAATCAGATGGAGGTGTTTTTAATAATGCTGCTCAAGCATGGAATCACACTTTCTTTTTTCAAACTCTTACCTCGGAACAAGAGGAGATGCCGGATAATTTGAAGGCTAAGCTGACTGAAAGTTTTGGTTCTCCAGAGGAGTTTGTACAACAGTTTACAAAAGCAGCTACTACACTCTTTGGTTCAGGTTGGGTATGGTTAGTAGCCGATGACAAGCATCAGTTGAGTATTGTAGCTGAAAGCAATGCTGGAAATCCGCTTCGCGATGGATTGAAACCGATATTGGTGATTGATGTATGGGAACATGCTTATTACATAGATTTCCGTAACCGAAGAGCGGAGTACATTGATGCTTTTTGGAAGTTGGTTGACTGGAAGAAGGTAGCCGAAAGAATTTAATACATTTCTTGAAATAAATAAGAAATCCCTCTGCCGATAAAATGCTCTTAGGTATTTTATTGGCAGGGGATTTTTTTGTACACAGACCTTACGGATTAGTTAATGGTCAGTGTTACCGGTTTGCCACATAGCATTCCTTGTGGCAATGCGATGGGATAAGTCTTTCCGTTTAGGGTAACTATAATTTCACGGAGGTCGGCATTCATGGTAGCATCCGTTACAGTAATTGTCTGCTTTTTCTGACTCTTTTCAATTAAGACGGCACATGGAGCAGATACCTTCAGTGTAAGCCCTTTGGCTTTCAATTGGCTATTTGCATCATAGAATACAACTTCTGTCACATTCTGTTTATGTGTTCTGACGGCCTGTACTAGAGTATCATTTCTAAGAACTTCAAAGAATGGCTTGTTGACAGCCATTTCATTGCCCATATAAACTACATATCCGTAGGAGTCATTAACAGGTTTCTGTCCATGGTCAATCCATAGCCGTAAGGTAGAAACACTTTCCGGCAAATCTTTTTTATTTTTGTTCGAAGGGTTGAGTTTGCTCCACATGGTTGGTCGTTTTTCGCAAATCATGTGAAGATGGTGTGCAGAACCTGGCAATAGTGCGTAACTGAATTTGTTTTCTTGGGAAACCCAATTGAACTTTTGCTTGTGAGCAGTCAGCATTTCTTCTTTTCCTGCCGATAGAATATCATTGGTATTTTGCACAACTACCGGAGAAGTCCATGCTGTCTGTTCGATTGTAGTATGGATACGACCTTCCATTTCCGGATTGAGATTAGTGATGCCTGCCCCTAAAGCTATCATATAATCACCCAAGATGAAATAGCTCTTATAAGCTTTTACTCCATAAAGGACTGGATTTTCCTTTTCGGATTTAAGGGCTGCGTGAGGGTCTTTTTTCATATTCCCGTTTATCTTTTCAAAGATATAGCCCGCTACGGCATTTTCACCTCCATAGGTTGCTCCTGCTGCAAAATTATGTCGGCTGCAATATCCCCTCCAGTTGGTGACAGGTTTCAGTTGATTCATGCCTTGGCGTGCGGTCACTCCAGGTAAAGACAAGACATCCCATCCTCCCATGATACGGAAATACTCATCACCATTGCGCTGGAATAAGGTAGCTCCGTCGGTTGGGCAAAAGTTATAATTGTCGGCAAAGGCTGCACTTTCGAGTCCGTCGCATCTCACTGAAGCCATGTTGATATGCAGATGATAGTCTTTGTTTTTCTTGGTTAAATCGTCATTGTTGAAAAACCAACGTGTTCCACTATAGAGTCCCTCATCATAGCCATCCATATTGATACGATGCTGTTTGGCTTCCGTTTGCAGTTGCTTCAACTCATCCAACTGCTTTGTATTAAACGAATCGTTCCAGTTTTTCAGCAAAACATTCAGCATTTTTAAGTAAGGGATATCCTTTTCTGTGGGATTATAGACATACGAACCGCGGTCGAGTCCAGGCAGGCGGAATCCTTTGTAGTAATACCAGTTTCCTCCTCTCATGAAATTCATCAGTGCGTCTACATTCTCCTTGCTCAAGCTTTTGGCCCATGGTGTACCTTTCAACATGCCCAACATATTCAAGGCACTGAAAGTTCCGTCGATAGGGTATCCCCAAATGAGGCATTGTTTGCCATGTCCCCATCCGGCCCCATCGGCAGTGAAACCTTCTGTCCAAAAAGCTTCGTGGAAAGTTGATTGTGAAGTCATGCTGATACCTTTTTGGGCCACTTCCGAAAGAAGGTCTACCATTGGTATAGAGCTATACATGGCTGCTACCGAGAGCAGAGGACGGTAAGCCAAAGCATTTCCTCCCACCCACCATACATGATTTTTGAAGCGGTCAATACTTACCACATTCTTGTCTGTATCGTCATTTCTCAAAGGTTGGGTATAAGCTTGCAGTCCGAGGGTTTTCAGCATATCACAAGCCTGTTTTAAAGCAGAAGAACCTTCTCCTTTTTCTGCTTGATTCATTTCCTTCAGATAAGCAAAATAGATATTTGCAGCAGCTGCAGGTATGGCAAAGCAAGAAGCATGGAATCGGGGCATATCGTTGGGACGTGCAGTTTCCAACATACCATAATGGATAATAGCTTTCCATATTTTTTCATTCAAGGCTTGTGTAGCACTGATTTTACCTTTGCGATAGGCATCTCCTATGTAATAGATACGTGTCAGTGCTTGATTCAGAAAGATACCCACTTTGTCGTCGGTTGTATTTTGGTATCCTTTGTGGTAAGCATCTTCTTTAATAAACAATTCTTCGGTAGCTTTAAAGTCGGCAAACTTTCCTTCATCAGTTAGCAGTGCCAGATATTTTTCGACCGGTTCAGCCTTGAAATGTTTGTCTACCCTAAAAGGATTATTGAAGAAATAGGAGCGCAGTTGCTGTATAGCAGTCTTTTTTTCAGCAGACTGTGCTTGTAGTGCCTCCTTGTAATAGCGGTGATAATTGGCAAAAGCAAACTCTTGTTCTGGAGTTAACTTATGCTGTTTTTGTTCTTCAGCCTGCATTTGTGGGATACCCATCAAAAAGAAGCAGGCAAGTAATGCATGTAGATGCTTCATGTGTAGTAGATAAAATAATAATAAGTAGTTGTTTTGCAAAAATAATAAAAAAGGCTGGAGATACATTCCCCAGCCTTTCTATGATGGAATAATTAATTAGTATCCCATATTGTTATCCCAGCCTGTCTGTTCAATCTGCGCATAAGGAATAGGGAAATAATAGTGCTTGTTTTCTTGAAAGATAGAGCCGTTCCATTTATCGGCTTTCACCTGACTTACTTTTTCAAGTCGTACCAATTCAAACCATCTTTTCATTTCAGCAAAGAACTCCCATCCTCTTTCATCTGAAACTGCTTTCAAGAATTCTTCAGGGTTAGTGGTGTTAGTCAGTTTGGGCGTAGATGGATATCCCTGAGCTCGTTTCTGTACTTCATTCAATTGCTTCAGGGCTTCAGGAGAGACAGAGTTTGTAGCTCGTGTGGAGGCTTCTGCATACATCAGCAAAACTTCTGCATATCTATAAATGCAGGTAATACCATTAGCTTGTGCACTCTTTCCTGGCTCCCCTTCATTATAGTCATAATATTTGGAAATAGCAGGCAGTTTATCTGCACTTTCAGTGTAATTGACAAGTCCTTTCTTAGTATTCCATTCAGTCATGTAGTTCCATGCTTTACGTTCATCTTCTGGATACTTCTTGTAAAACTCTTCATTTCCGTAATAGTCAGCCCATCCAGCTCTTGGTGCAAAGTCGCTTGGATAATATGATTTTCCATAGTTGCTGGCAGTTTTCAGTTTTGCATTATGGTGAAGTGCAAACAAGATTTCATTGGGTTGTTCCTTGTTTGCTTCTTTCCAAAGGTCTGCATACTTTTTAGTAAGGTTTAAACCGGCAGCTGCAGCGTTGTCAATAATTTCCTTGCAGGTGTTTGCAGCCAGTTGGTATGTTTCTTTTCCTTTCATAAGAGGCCATCCCGCCATTGCCATATAAGCGTCAGCCAAACAGGCTTTTGCTGCCCATTTAGAAGGAGTAGAACTGAATCCGCTACGGCTTTTAGAAGGAAGCAGTTCGGTTGCTGTTATCAAGCTGGGGATAATGACTTTATCATAAATTTCAGCAACTTTTGTTCTTGGAGTATTTCGAGTTCCATCTTCTTCTTTCAAGATTAAAGGAGCATCACCAAACAATCTTACCACGTATAGATAAGACATTCCGCGTAAGAAATAGGCTTCTCCTACCACTTCTTTAAACTTTTGGGCTTCTTTTTCGTTTGAAGGGAGTTGTACACTGTTGATAATCTTGTTGGCATTGTTGATAACTGTATAGAAAATGGCCCAGCTGATATCCAAATCAGCCGTATTCATGGCTGTATTTGGGGAAAGCCGGTCGTACAATGCTAATGGGTTATTAGGTTTAGCAGTACGATAAGTGATATCATCGGCACAAACATTAAAGCGCTGCATACGAGAGTTGAAACCATAGTTTTCTCTCCAAAGGTCATTGTAAAGACCGGAAGCTGCTTTTTGCAGACCTTTTAAATCCATTTTATTGAAATAGTCTCCTTCAGTGATAAAAGATTGAGGAGTTTGGTCTAGATCTACACAAGAGGTGTTAAATAATAAACTGCATGCTAGAGCAGTTATATAAGTAAGTTTTTTCATGTTGACTTCGTTTTTTAGGTCGTGATAAAAATTAGAAAGTGAAATTCAATCCTATCAGATAGTTACGGCTGTTAGGATATGCTCCCCAGTCTACACCTTGAATCAACGGGCTACCTAATGTAGCTTCTGGGTCCAGTCCCGAATATTTAGTGATGTGGAATGGGTTTTGGATAGAAGTATATACACGCAGGTTGTTGATGCCCAACTGGCGGCAAGCAGCATTAGGCAAAGAATATCCCAAGGTAATGCTTTTCATTTTGACGAAACTTCCGTTTTCAACGAAACGACTGCTGAATACCTTACTTTCTGTTCCTCCTTTTACAAATCCCGGTACATCTGTATTAGTATTGGTTGGAGTCCAACGGTTCAAAAAGTCAGGGAGTGGAGTAACAGGTGCCATATTCTGTCCGGAAACCGTATTGAATCCCATCTGATGGGTAGCGTTGTAAATATCAAATCCGTGGAATCCGACAATGAAGAATGAGAAGTCGAAATCTTTATATTTGAAAGAGTTATTCCATCCCCAGTTGAATGTAGGTTGTCCACATCCGATAATCTTTTGGTCTTTATCATTTAGTTTACCATCTTGATTGAGGTCGGCATATTTAGAGTTACCTGCAACGACTTTATAAACTTGTCCGTTGGTTTTTCCGTTTGTATTACCATCAGCATCAACGAAAGGTGCGTTAACTTCATCTTCCTGCCAAATACCATCAAAGGTGTATCCCCAAAAAGTACCAAGTTTTTCTCCTTCAATCATTTGGAATAGTTGGTTCTGGAAACTTCCAGCTTGTTGCTGGCGATGGTTAAGAGTAGGGATTTTATTGAATGTTCCTTTGTTGTGTGATAAAGTTAGGTCGCTGTGCCAACTAAAATCTTTTCCGGTGAAAGGGTCTGCACTGACAGTTACTTCAATACCGGTATTCTTAATTTCTCCGGCATTCATTAATAATTTTCCATATCCCATATGGACAGGTTGAGCTACTTCTAGCAAGATGTCTTTAGATAGCTTATTGTACCAGTCGGCTGTGATGCGCAAGCGACCGTTGAGTGTACCGAAATCGATACCTACATTGAACTGGTCATTACGTTCCCATTTCAAGTATGGGGCAGCAGGACGAGAAATTTTATATGAAGTGCTGCCATCGCTGTTTCTTACAGGCTCAAGTTTTGAATAGATACGGTATGCTTCGATGGCTTGGTTACCTACAGAACCGAATCCGGCACGTAGTTTTAACTGGTCGATATGAGGATTGTCTACCAAAAAACTTTCCTGTTTCAAGTCCCATGCCAATGCAGCTGAAGGGAAGTAACTCCATTTGTCTACCAGGCGTGATGAACCATCTGCACGCATTGATGCAGTAATCATGTAGCGGTTCATTAAAACATAGTTGAAGCGGAACATGGCAGACATTAATGTATTGATTGTACGGTTTGATGAAACTTTAGACAAGTTGGCATCAGACCAAGCCAAGTTGTTTTCGCCTATAATATCAATATAATCCAAGTTGTAGGCATTGCTGGCATGATTGTAGTTATTATCGTAAGACTGTTCGAATACAGCGGTGGCATTGATACGATGATTACGGTTGAATTCCTTTATATAGCTTAATGTATTAGTATTTAGCCAAGAAGTATTCCAGTAGCTGGTTGCTTTACCTTCAGTCATGTTGTTTTTAAAGCTATAGTAACTTTTTTCATTTTCAACAGAAGTGTTCAGCCTGTTGTCGAAAGATACGCCAAACTGAGTGCGGAAACTTAATCCGTCAATGATATCAATATTCAGATAACCTTGCAAGCGATTGTTGATGGTTTTGTTCTGCCGGTTGTTTTCCCAGATATGTCCCATCGGGTTGTAGCTAGGACTTCCTTCAAAGAATTTGTTGTTGTATTTTCCATCTTCATCTTTCGGATTAATGGTATTAGGGAAATAAGTAGCTTGCTGAATCAATCCGTCATATTCACTGATACGTGGAGAACTGTTTTCTTTATAAAAACCATATACGTTGACTCCGGCTTTCAGCCATGATTTGATTTTTGTATCCACTTTTACTCTCCAACTGTACATTTTGCTTTCAGATTCTTTGATGATACCTTGGTCGTTTTGATAGCGGATAGATGCCAGGAAGTTGGTCTTTTCACCACCTCCGGCTACAGATAATTCATAGTTTTGTGTAACAGCGGGTTTGCGGAAGATAGCTTTTGAATAGTCGAATCCGGCAGTGCCATTTCTGAAGGCTTCCAGTTGTTCTGCGTTATAATAATGGTAGTCCCCTTTTCCATAATATTCTTTTCCGAAGTCGTTCACTACTTGAGCATATTCATAAGGTGACAATACATCCAAGTATTTAGCAACAGTCTTGATATTGGCAAAAGCATTCAATGAAACAGTCAGTTTGTCTTTTTCCGGATTTTTGGTAGAAACCAAGATGACACCGTTGGCACCTCTTGAGCCATATACAGCAGTGGCCGATGCATCTTTCAAGACTTCAATAGAAGCAATGTCGGCAGGATTTAATGATTGAAGCGAGCCACCGATAAATCCGTCGATAACTACTAGCGGACCGGTTTCAGCTGTAATAGAGTTGATACCACGAACACGGATTGTGTTGTCTTTGCTTGGGTCGCCAGAACCTGACAATACAGAAACACCAGCCATACGTCCTTGCAGCGCATCGGAAATGTTTCCTGTAGGGGTAGATTTTAGTGCATCGGAAGTTTTTACAGAGGCAACAGCACCTGTCAAGTCGCTTTTACGTTGTACTCCATATCCTACTACTACTACTTCCTCTAAGACTTCAGTATCTTCTGCAAGAGAGATGTTGAAGTGAGTTTTTCCATTTACGGCAATTTTTTGTGTTTGATAGCCAATGTAGGAAACGACTAAATTTGCATTAGAAGCGACATTTGAGATTGTGAAATTTCCGTCAAAGTCGGTAATGGTTCCGTTGGTAGTTCCTTCTACTAAAATTGAAGCACCAATAATAGCCTCCCCTTTAGTATCTGTAACCACTCCATTTACATTTAGCTGTTGTGCAGAGACGCATACGGCAAAGATGAAAAGCAGCGTGCTCAATACAGTTCTTTGAATAAAAGAATGCTCTTTCATAGATAGGTATTTAAATGTGTAAAAAAATTAGTATTAGTATCGTGGGTGTGTTAGGCCGTTGATATCGGTTGCAATCTTACAAAGAAAGGATGCAATGAGGATTGAATTTTGTACAATAAAGATACAAAATAATACATTTTATTAATCGAAAGATGTACCTATCTGTATTTCAAGGAATTGTGAAACTATGCCAAAGGAGCCTTTAGCAGGAAATTATTGTTATTTTCCTGCTAAAATCACCCGGTCACCGGCTCTCTTAGCCATGATGATTTGCGTTTGTTGCAGATCTTTATAGTGCATCATGACTTGTTGGCAGCGTTCAGGGTCTTGCATCACCTGTGGATCGGTGAGGCTCATAAGAGTATGTTTCATCTCCTCGTCTACAATTGAAATCTTGAAGTCGATAAGTAGACGTGGTATCAATTCACAAAGTCTGTCCTCGTCGGTTAGGATTTTCTGCGCTTTTGAGTGATATTTGCTAAGTTGGTAACGCTCATTGATGATATCTACAGCCAATTTGCTGATTTCTGGTTTAGGGTGTGAGATGAAATATCTTTCAGCAATAAAACCTTCATCATGCAGATGGGCTTCCATTTCTTGCAAGATAAGCCTATGGCGGCTGTCATGAAATTGCAGTTCATCTTCTTTTAGGCTGGCAAGGATAAATTCAGCTACTGAGCAGTCCACTTGTTCTCCTTCTTCATTTTCCAA
Organism: Phocaeicola sp.; assembly: GCA_029257865.1. GTDB lineage: Bacteria > Bacteroidota > Bacteroidia > Bacteroidales > Bacteroidaceae > Phocaeicola. The sequence goes on along the minus strand of JARIAN010000149.1, from coordinate 9,977 downwards.
TTTGCACATGAATTTCTCTCCGTATCGGATGAGCATTTTCACCAGTTCACGTTCTTTGATAAAGAACAACTTTTGGTCATTCCCGGTAGTAGGGATTAAAGAAGTATAAGTGTCCTCTATGACAGGAGGAGGGGGTACATCTACAGGTATTTCTACCCCTTCAAGTCTTGAGGATGGTGTTTCGTTGGTTTTCTCAACGTCAGGTTTCTGCGTATCGTTTCCTTCTGCGGCACGTTGCTCCCTCAAGCGTCGCCGTTCCTCTTCCTTCTTTCGGTTTTCATGCGTCTGCTCGATAAGTTTGGCGGTAGCTTCCACTAGAATTTTTTCTTCCATTTCCAGCAGTTGGCTACATTCTCTGATATACACAGAGCGGATTATCGCATCCGGAATGACCGATATGCTTTTTACGATACTCGAAATCAGTGAAGCCTTTTTAATAGGGTCTTTCCCGGCTTCTTCTATCAGTAGGTTGGTCTTGAAACGGATAAAGTCTACCTCATGATTGTTGATGTATGCCTGGTAGTCGGTGGCATTATGTTTGCGTGCAAAGCTATCCGGGTCGTCACCATCGGGGAGCAGGCATACCTTAATGTTCAATCCTTCTTCCAGCAGCATATCAATACCTCGGATACTAGCCTTGATACCAGCTCCGTCGCCGTCGTACAATACGGTCACGTTGTTGGTGAAACGGTGAATCAGCCGGATTTGTTCCGGGGTGAGTGCAGTACCCGATGAGGCCACCACATTCTCAATGCCACTTTGATGCATGGAAATCACATCGGTGTATCCTTCCACCAAAAAGCAGCGGTCCTGTTTCACGATAGCATGTTTGGCAAAGAAGATGCCGTAAAGCTCTCGGCTTTTGTGATAGACTTCCGATTCGGGCGAGTTGACATACTTCATCTGCACATTTTTTGTTGCGCTACTTAATACGCGTCCACCAAAAGCCACCACCTTGCCGGATATAGAATGTACGGGGAAGATGACACGTCCCCAAAAGCGGTCTCTCAAGCTGCCGTTGTCTTTTTGGTAGCAGAGTCCGGTCTTAATCAAATACTCTTCTTTATATCCTTTTTGTATGGCAGTACGGGCCAGTGCATCGTGGTTGTCGGTGCTGTATCCCAATTGGAATTTGCGGATGATGTCATCTCTGAATCCACGGCTTCTGAAGTAATTCATGCCGATTTGCTGTCCTTCAGTTTGGTTATACAGTACATCTTGAAAATACTCGGCAGCAAACTGGTTGACCACCAGCATACTTTCTCTCAAGCTGTGCGCCTGTTTCTCTTCGTCAGTGAGTTCTCTTTCTTTGATTTCGATGTTGTATTTCTTAGCCAGCCATTTCAGGGCTTCATAATACGACATCTGTTCATGCTCCATGATGAAGTGGACCACATTCCCACCTTTTCCGCAACTGAAACATTTACACAGACCTTTGGATGGAGAAACACTGAAAGAAGGTGTCTTTTCGTTGTGAAAAGGGCATAAACCAATGTAGTTCACCCCTCTTTTGCGAAGAGTGACAAACTCGGACACCACATCAACAATCTGTGCAGCGTCCAAAATACGGTCTATCGTCTGTTGGTCTATCATATTAGTGAGCGAAGTTAATAAAAAAAAATGAAATGGCTGTTATGGTTGCTTTTTTTGCCCATTTGGAGTGGGGGGTAAAATCTTGCCGTCATTTTGGAAGAATCTTCCCGTCATTTTGGTGAAAATATGCCGTCATTTTGATGAAAATATGCCGACGATCTGGAAAAAATATATCGACGATCTGAAAAAAATATGCCGACGATTTCAGAAGAGGATATAAATCTCTATTTTGATGTGGTAAGACTATATATAATAAGGTGGAGCAGAGGAGGAGATTGTTTTCTATTTGACCTTAATATAATGAGTGGTATTTGAAAAAATGTGTTGTAAAAAGAGGGTAGAAGGGGTAAAATGAACTTTTTTGAATAAAAATTAAAAAAAGTTCATTTTTGTCTAAGTGTTTTTATGGGGGATACTTGTTATGTAATTAGTTTATCTAATAAATAAAGAGAAAAACAACTATATTAAAAAATTTAAAACCTTAAAAAAGCAGGTATGAGAAGCAAAAAATCTTGCAGATGTTCGAAGAGAGTTCTTCGATCATTATTCCTGTCGACACTATTTGTTGCTCCTACACAATTTGTGTCAGCACAGTTGAATATTGCTTTGTCAGGTGTTCCATTGGGCACGATGATTCAGCAGATTCAATCTCAGTCAAAGTATCAGTTCTTTTATGACGATGCGTTGGCAAGTACCAAGATCTCTTCAGTCAATGTGAAAGATGCTTCGGTAGAAGAAGTATTGGACAAAGCACTGGCCGGAAAAGGCATCAACTATAGGATTGATGAGAATGTGGTGTACTTGTCAAAGAGGGTAAATTCTTCTGCCAATCATTCAGAAGCAGAGAAGAAGACGGTAACCGGATGCATTGTAGATGGGAAAGGTGATCCGTTGATTGGTGTCACTGTAATAGAAAAGGGTACTACCAACGGGGCTATCACTGATTTTGATGGTAAGTATTCATTGAGTGTATCGGAAAAAGCGGTTTTGCAGTTCTCTTATGTAGGCTACAAGAGTGTAGAAATGTCGGTGGCAGGCAAAAGTACTATCAACCTGACTATGCATGAAGATACAGAGGTATTGGATGAAGTGGTGGTTACTGCATTGGGTATCAAGCGTTCAGAAAAGGCTCTTTCGTATAATGTACAGCAAGTGAATTCTGACGATATTACTACCAATAAAGATGCGAACTTTGTCAATTCATTGAATGGTAAGGTAGCCGGTGTTAATATCAATGCATCATCATCTGGTGTGGGTGGTGTGTCAAAGGTAGTGATGCGTGGTACTAAATCTATTATGCAGTCATCAAATGCTCTTTATGTCATTGACGGTGTTCCGGTCTTTTCAGGCCGTGGCAATAAGGGAGGTACCGAGTTTGACTCTCAAGGTGCTTCTGAGCCCATTGCAGACATCAATCCGGAAGATATTGAATCAATGTCTGTTTTGACCGGTGCTGCTGCAGCTGCACTTTACGGTTCTGATGCTGCCAATGGTGCTATTGTTATCACTACCAAGAAGGGTAAGGAAGGCAAGTTGAGCGTGACTGTAAACAGTAATACAGAATTTTCCAGACCATTTGTAATGCCTCGTTTCCAGACCCGATATGGAACAGGTTCGGAAGGGGTATACAGTGCAACCAGTGCAAAGAGCTGGGGAGCTCATCTTACAGAAATGAACTATTATGGTTATGACCCTAAAGACGATTATTTCCAAACCGGTATCATTGGTTCGGAAAGTATCTCGTTGTCTACAGGTACGGAAAAGAACCAGACTTATGTATCGGCTGCTGCTGTGAACTCTAAAGGAATCATACCTAACAACAAGTATAACCGATATAATTTCACAGCCCGTAATACCACCTCATTCTTGAACGATAAGATGAAGCTGGATATCAGTGCAAGCTATATTCTTCAGAATGACCAAAACATGACTAACCAGGGAACTTATAACAATCCGTTGGTTGGTGCATATCTGTATCCAAGAGGTAACGACTGGGAAGATATCACGATGTATGAAAGATACGATGCTGCCCGTAAAATTTATACTCAGTATTGGCCGGTGGGTGATGAGGCTATGGCTATGCAGAATCCGTATTGGGTGAACTATCGTAACCTTAGAAACAACAAGAAAGACCGTTATATGTTGTCTGCCGGATTAAGCTATCAGATTTTGGATTGGCTGAGCGTGTCTGGTCGTGTGCGTTTGGATAACTCTAACAATGACTATACCGAAAAATTCTATGCTTCTACTAATACTCAGTTGACCGAACAGTCTGAAAGAGGTCTCTTTGGTGTCACTCGTTCTACCGACAAACAATTATATGCAGACTTTCTGGTAAATATCAACAAGAATTTCGGAACAGACTGGAGTTTGCAGGCTAACTTGGGTGGCTCATTCTCTGATATGCGTTTTGATGCGATGAAGGTACGCGGACCGATTGCTGATGGAGGAGACGCCTTTGGTGACGAGCCGGTGGGATATACTAATTTCTTTGCAATACAGAATCTGAGTGCAAGCAAGACAGAACGTTTGCAGGAAGGATGGCGCGAACAGACCCAGTCAATCTTCGCCTCTGCGGAAGTGGGCTATAAGAGTACTTATTATCTGACTTTGACCGGACGTAATGATTGGCCTTCACAGTTGGCTGGTCCTAAATCAAAGAATAAGTCGTTCTTTTATCCTTCAGTGGGTGCTTCAGTGGTTCTTTCTGAATTGATGCCTAATCTGAACAAAGACTATCTGTCTTATATGAAGATACGTGGTTCTTGGGCTTCTGTAGGTAATCCGTTTGCAAGATACCTGGCTAATCCACGTTATGAATGGAACAAGAATTCCTGGAGCATCACCACTCAGTATCCACTATATAATCTGAAACCGGAACGTACCCATTCGTTCGAAGTAGGTTTGACAATGAAGTTCTTGAAAAACTTTGACTTGGATGTAACTTATTATAATGCCAAGACAATGAATCAGACATTCAATCCTCAGCTTCCGGTAAGTGGATGGTCGGCAATGTATATTCAGACAGGTGCTGTAAGAAACCAGGGAGTTGAATTGTCGTTGGGATATAAGAATACTTGGAACGGATTTACTTGGGATACAGGAGTTACTTATTCGATGAACCGTAACAAGATTCTTGAATTGGCAAATAACGCCATCAACCCGGTAACAGGTGAATCTTTCTCTTTATCTACATTGAATATGGGAGGACTTGGAGAAACACGTTTCTTGCTGAAGGAGGGCGGCTCAATGGGCGATCTTTATTCTCTGATTGATTTGAAGAGAGATAGTAATGGAGCTGTTTATGTAGACCGTAACGGCAAGATGAGTACAGAGGCTATTCAGAATCCAAATGAATACATTAAGTTGGGAAGCGTGTTGCCTAAAGGTAACTTGGCTTGGAGAAACAATTTCTCTTGGAAGGGATTTAATTTGGGATTCTTGGTGACTGCACGTTTTGGCGGTGTGGTTTATTCAAGAACACAGGCTATGCTTGACTACTATGGCGTTTCGGAAGCTTCTGCTGCAGCTCGTGATTTGGGCTATGTGGAAGTGGGAGGAAACGATCGTGTAAGTCCGGAAACCTGGTATAGCACTATTGGCTCGGGCACTGCAGTTCCTCAATATTATACTTATTCGGCAACCAATGTTCGTTTGCAGGAAGCGTCATTAAGCTATACATTCCCTCGCAAAATGCTGCGTGATATCTGTGATATAAAGGTTGCTCTTGTAGGACGTAACTTGTGGATGATTTACAATAAAGCTCCATTTGACCCGGAATCTGTAGCTTCTACAGATAACTTCTATCAAGGAATTGACTACTTCATGATGCCTGCCTTGCGCAATATCGGATTTAGCCTGAGCTTTAAATTTTAAACGTAGACAAATATGAAAAAGACAATAATCAATAAAATCCTTTTAAGTTCGCTGGTTCTTGCTTCAGTATCTTGTACTGACAAGTATCTGGATATTAACTCAAACCCTTACCAGCCGGGAGACCTTGGAAACGATGACTATGCTTTAGGATCTGCTATGACTCAGTTGGCTAGTTGTGTGGTGTCATCGGATGTGAATACTGCTCAGTTTACAGATTGTTTGTTGGGAGGTCCGTTGGGAGGATATTTTTCTGATTCAAATTCAGGATGGTCTAATACCATTTCTAATTTTAATGCAAAAAATGACTGGACACGAGTGTTCTTAATAAGTGACAGGATTATTCCAATATTGTATGGTAACTTGAATTCAGTGAAGATTGTGTCTCAACAGACTGGCAATCCGGTGCCTTATGCAATAGCACAGGTTATCAAGGTGGCTGCAATGAGCCGTGTTACCGATGCTTACGGGCCTATCCCTTATTCTAAGATTGGTACAGATGGAAAGATTACTATTCCTTACGACTCTCAAGAGCAGGTATATGACACGTTCTTTGAAGAACTGGGCAGTGCTATTGAAACATTGGCTGCCAATAAGAATGCATTGCTGGTTTCTACTGCCGATTATGTATATGGCGGAAATGTAGAAAAATGGTTGAAGTTTGCTAATTCACTTCGTTTGCGTTTGGCTATGCGTATAGCGTATGCAAAGCCTGACAAGGCAAAAGAAATAGCTGAGGCTTGTATTAAAAGTGATGCCGGACTGATTCTGGACAATGCGGACAATGCTGCATGGCATTATTTTGGTGCTATCACCAACTCTTTGTTTACAGCCTTGCGTTATAATGCTGCTACTAGTGGAGGTGATACTCATGCAGCTGCCGACATTATCTGCTATATGAATGGATATAATGATAATCGTAGAGCCAGCTATTTTGAGAAGGCTGCAAATGGGGAATATGTGGGTTTAAGACGCAGCATTGATATTACAAAGGATGGGATATCTAGCAAATTTATTAACTATTCTACTGTGAAGATTGGTGCTGCCGATCCTTTGCTTTGGATGAATGCTGCTGAAGTGGCTTTCTTGCGTGCTGAAGGTGCTGCTGTTTTCAAATTTGATATGGGTGGTGATGCGGAAAGTTTTTATAATCAAGGTATTCGTTTGTCCTTTGAACAGTGGGGAGCTGATGGTGCTGATGCATATATGAAAGATGAAAATAGTCTTCCGAGCGTCTACTCTGATCCTTTTGCTAATCCTAGTCAAAGCTATAATTATCAGTTGTCTAAGGTGACAGTGAAATGGGATGATAATGCTTCAACGGAAGAAAAGCAGGAACGTATCATCATACAGAAATGGATTGCCAACTGGATGCTGGGCAACGAAGCTTGGGCTGACTACCGCCGTACGGGATATCCTCACCTAATTCCTGCAACGGATGATGGGAACAAGAGTGGCGGAATAGTCGATTCACAAAGAGGTGCTCGCCGTATGCCTTACCCTAATGAAGAATATACTAGCAATGAAACTAATGTGAAGTATGCTGTCAGCAATTATCTAAATGGTCTTGATAATATGGCTACTGATGTTTGGTGGGCGAAAAAGAACTAAATTAACTAATTAAATGCTTTGTATCATTATGAAAACTATATTGAAAAGCAAGTTATTTGCTATTGCATTATCTGCAACGGTTTTGACTTTACCTGCTTGTGATGACTGGACTGAGCCTGAAAGTTTGGATTTGCATCATCCTTCATTGGAAGAACAGAACCCTCAACTCTATCAGGATTATTTGCAGGACTTGAAAAACTATAAGGCTGGAGAACATAAGTTGATGCTTGTTTCATTTGATAATCCTTTGGGTGACCCTTGTAAGCAGGCTGAACGTTTGACTGCACTACCAGATAGTTTGGATTTTATCAACTTGAATCATGCCGATAACTTGTCTTCGGGGGTGATTGGTGAAATGGAAAAGGTAAGAAAAGAAAAAGGAACCCGAACCGTTTATACCATCAGCCATGATGTTTTTGAGGCAGAATGGACTGCCAAGATAAAAGAAAACAGCAATCTTACCGAAAAAGAGGCACTGGAGTTTTTGGGAGAATGCACAGATAAAGCTTTGGCCATTTGCGACAAGTATAATTACGACGGAGTTATAGTAGAATATACCGGACTTTCACTGGTCAGTATGAAAGAAGAAGTTTTAGCACGCTACAATGCACGTCAACAGAATTTCTTCAGCCGGGTGATGGAATGGAAGAAGGCGCATGCTGATAAGGCATTGATGCTCTATGGCAATGTGCAGTATCTGGTACCCGAAAATATGAAGATGCTTTCAGAATATGATGCTATCATCCTGAAAACTCTAAGTTCGACTAATGGAGATGACTTGAGTGTAAAGGCTTATATGGCCGTGCAGGCTGGAGCAGATGCTGTAGCCGGACAGGAAGGAGTAAAGAACCCGGTACCAACAGACCGCTTTATCGCTTGTGTAGAAACACCACGAATAGAAGATAAAGAGCAGACTTATGGTTACTGGAATACAGTTACCCCCAGTGGAGAAAAGACTTTGGCCTCTTATGGTGCTGCCCAATGGGCTGTATTGTCATCGGCCGATTTTGTACGCAAAGGAATCTATATACAAAATGCGCACAACGACTATTATGACAATTCTATCGTATATCAACATATCCGTGAGTCACTCTATATTATGAATCCTAATAAATAATGTATATACCATGAAAATTTTAAGATATGGCTTGTTCTTGTCAATGGCAGCGATGCTGTGGAATTGTAAGAGTAATAATATTGACGAAGAACATCATTATGATAATAAACTATATATTACTTCGGAAACTGTTTGCAGCGATTTGCTGATTAAGGCTGATGTAAATAGTGCTTCTAGAGAAATTTCTTATCGAATAGCAAGTCCGGCAGAAACAGATATCCAGTTGTTTTTTGAAGCAGTACCTTCAATGGCTGCAGCTTATAATCTGAGTTATAATGACAATGCTATTGCCCTAGGAGATAAATATTATGAAATACCGGAAAAAGGTGCGATGATTAAAGCTGGAGCCGTTACAGGCGATAAAGTTGTGGTAAAATTCAAGAATACAAACGAACTTGATTCAGACAAGCGTTATGTATTGCCTGTAACTATCACTTCCTCAACCAATATTGACATCTTGAATAGTAAACGTACCGTTTTTTATGTATTTAAAGGTGCAGCATTGATTAATGTGGTAGCAAATATTCGCAAAATATATTTCCCAGTTAATTGGAAGAGTGATGTAAAATCATTGTCTGCCGTTACTGTTGAGGCTTTGGTAAGAGCCAGTGACTGGAATGACGGTCGTGATAATCCTTTGAGCTCTGTATTTGGTATAGAAGGACGCTTTTTGGTTCGAATTGGCGATGCCGACCGTCCAAGAAATCAGTTACAGTTGGCTACTTCCGGTGGAAACTTTCCTAATCCCAATGTTGCTCCCGGTTTGCCGGTCAACGAGTGGGTACATATCGCTGTAGTGTATGATTCTAATACTCATGAGCGTCTGTATTATCAAAATGGAAAACTAGTGGCATCGGATTCTGGAGCTGGTGGTGCGGTTGACCTTTCTTCCAATTGCTATATAGGTCGCTCGTGGGATGATTCTCGTTGGCTGCCGGGAGATATTTCAGAACTTCGTATATGGGGCAAACAAAGAACAGCAGATGAAATTGCTCAAAATGCTTATTATGTGAATCCTAAGAGTGATGGTCTGATAGCTTACTGGAAGTTTAATGAAGGTTCGGGTAGTGCTATTCATGACTTTACAGAAAATGGTAATGACTTGAATGGAAGTGCAACTCCTACTTGGGTTAATGTAGAATTGCCTGAAAAGAAATAATCTGATAACCATAGAAAAATATAGTATGATGAAAACGAATATTTTTAAAGAATTATTAGTATATATGCCATTGTGTATGGGATTGGTGGCTTTGAATGTTTCTTGTGATGATGATTTGTTGGTTGGCAAAAGAGTAGATGAGTCCAATTATACAGATATTTATGAGAATCGCGTATTCCTTCGGGATGCAAGATTGAACCAATCTGCACCAATTGTTGAGTTGTATGCACAAAATTATCAAACTGCAGTTAAGGTTGGTTTGAGCAAAAATGCTCTAAGTACTACATCGGCTACCTTGAAGATAGATGCCGACTACCTTGCTGTTTACAATGAGATGCATCAGACAGATTTTAAACTATACCCACAAGAATTAGTAAAATTTGCAGAAGAGGGTAAGATAACTTTTGTTCCAGGGGCTAAGAATGCGGAACTTGGAGTAAGTATTGCCGGTGGTACAGAAGTGCTGGAAGGTGAAACTTATGCCTTACCGGTGGCTATAACGGAAACAAGTGAAGATCTTTCTGCTGCAGATGCACAATCTAGCCACTGTATGTATCTGATCAAGGATATGAGAAATGCATCAAATGCTTATAAGGGAGAAGATAAGGTAAAAGGCTTCCTATT
>JARIAN010000132.1 GCA_029257865.1 Phocaeicola sp. | reverse complement strand
TGTCCGGTAAAATATGTACTTTTACTCATTGCTAACATTTGTTTGTGGAAATTCAAAGGTAGCAAAAAGGCTGACTTCCAATCTTGGAGGCCAGCCTTAATTTTTATCATTCAAAAAAATTTTACCGGACAGCAATAATTATTAGTCAATAAACCGTTTGGTAAGTTTTTCAAACTCATCGATTCTTCTGTCTCTGAGGAATGGCCACCAGCGTCTTACATTTTCACTTCTGTCCATGTCAATTTCAACTACAATGTTTTCTTCTTTCATGTTGCTGCCTTGAGCGATAATTTCTCCTTGTGGACCAGTAACAAAACTGTTTCCCCAAAACTGAATGCCATTGGTTTGTCCGGATGGGTCAGGTTCGTGCCCTACACGGTTAACAGCAATGACAGGAAGTCCATTGGCTACGGCATGTCCACGTTGTACGGTAATCCATGCGCCAAGTTGCCTCATTTTCTCCTCTTGCGTATCCGAACTTTCCCATCCTATAGCAGTAGGGTATATCAGCAGCTCTGCACCTTTGAGTGCCATCAGTCTAGCCCCCTCTGGATACCATTGATCCCAGCACACTTGTACGCCTAGTTTTCCTAGAGAAGTTTGGATTGGTTCGAAGCCAAGGTCGCCTGGAGTGAAATAAAACTTTTCATAATAGGCTGGATCGTCAGGAATATGCATTTTCCGGTATTTCCCGGCAATGCTTCCGTCGCTGTCAAAAACGACGGCCGTATTGTGATACAGGCCAGGTGCTCTTCTTTCAAACAGTGAAGTGACCAGTACGATGTGGTATGCTGCAGCTATTTCGCCAAAGAAGCCGGTTGATGGTCCTGGTATCGGTTCTGCCAAGTCGAAGAGGGAGGTGTCTTCTGTTTGACAAAAATAGGGGGTGTTATGCAACTCCTGCAATACTACAAGATTAGCACCAGCCTGCACGACAGAAGCAATGTTTCGGTGTAGCTTTTCCAGGTTGTATTTGATATCGTTAGTACAGGATTGCTGTACAATGCCTACTCGGATAGTTCTTTTCATATGTTTCTATTTTAAGTTAATATCTGATATTACTTCTTGAGGATATTGCATGGTAACGCAATGCAACGAACCGTGTTGTTTGATCAAGGCCCTACAGTCTATTCCTATAATTTCTCTGTCGGGAAAAGCCTTTGCTAGTACTTCTGCGGCTTTTCGATCGTTATCGGTCTGCATGTAAGTAGGATAGAGTACAGCTTTGTTCATAATCAAGAAGTTGGCATAAGTAGCGGGCAGTCTGTCTCCTTCTTCATCCCTTACAGGGTTAGGCATAGGTAGCGGGAGCAGTCGGAAGGGGTTTCCATCTAAAGTACGGAATGTTTTTAACTGCTCTTCCATCTGATGCAGTGCCTGGAAGTGTTCATCTTGTTCGTTTTCACATTTTACGTAGCAAATGGTATCATTAGGACATAGTCGTGCTAATGTATCGACATGACTGTCTGTGTCATCTCCGGCTAAATAGCCATAATCTAGCCATAGAATCTGTTTGAGTCTAAAAAAGACTTTTAACTTGTCTTCTATTTCCTTTTTGCTTAAGGTGTCGTTTCTGTTAGGTGCAAGTAAGCAAAGTGAAGTAGTGAGAAGTGTACCTTTTCCGTCACTCTCAATAGCTCCCCCCTCCAGTACAAAATTACGGTAGTTAACGTAGGAGCCATTCAGTAGTCCGGCATTCAAAAGATTTTGATTGATTAGATTATCCTTGCAAGCCGCAAATTTCATTCCCCATCCGTTGAAACAAAAATCCAATAGTTGAGGTTTTCCTTCTTGGTTGAGAATTGTGATGAATCCGTGGTCTCTGGCCCATGTGTCGTTGGTAGGGCATTGAAAGAAATGGATGTTGTCTTCAAATCCGCATCCTACAAGTCTTTCCGGATAATGAGGAGCCACCACGATTAGAGGTTGGCGAGTTGCAATTTCTTTGGCTATGTGCATGAAGCAGTCTTCCACTTCTTCAAGCATATAGTTCCAGTCTGTATTCTCATGAGGCCATGTCAGTTGTACGTAGCCTTGCTGATGCCATTCGGCTGGCAGAAATGTGTGAAGGTTCATTTTTTATTTATATTAGAGTTATTAGTTTCTTTATTGCTGTTGTCCGACTGCTTTCTGTATTTTCTTTTTCTTAGCAGCATCCAATCTATAAGTTCTCTCCAATTGGTAAAGTCTTTTTTATACATCAAGCCTACCCCTTGTGTAGTCAACGTTGATTTGGTGAAATAGCGGTCGTTGGTTTGGTTATATCCTTTTAGTCGGAATTCTCCGTTTTTGGTAAGTAACCACATCGCTTCAAAGTCTCCTACGAAATTGGTATTTCTCATCGGGTTGTCTCTGTATCCGAAATTACCATTGATAATCAGTCTGTTGTTTAATAATCGTCCTGACAAGATAGCTTCAGCTTCCACATCGGTCCATCCTTTTTCTCCGGTGCTCAGATTAGTACCCAAGTTCCAGTTCTGGTTGTTGATTACCTGTGAAAGCATATTGTTCAGCTGTCCGGATAAAGTACTGAATGCAAGCGAACTTGTAGCATCTGTCTGCTTGTTGTTGGTTGCATAGTCATAGGTATAGAATTTACCGATGCCCAAAAGATAAATGATTTGTGTATTCATTTGCTCTTCGGTGTTTGTCAAGCTCCTTACCAGTTCTCTGTCTTCATCATTGACGGTAGGCAAATCCAAATCGAAGTTGAGGGTAGGAGTCTGTAGGTTTCCTGTCAGATTTAGCAGACAGTTCACCTTTACTGTTCCTTTATTGTACGAGCCGTTTGGAATCAGGTCGTTTAAGGAAGCCGAGTTTACGGTATAGACTGCCTGTACATTCAAGTTGGCATTTCTTGGGTCTCCGTTAAAGGAAACTAGTCCACCAGGTTGCAGTACAAAATCCTTTCTGATAATATTTTGCATACTCATTTTGTAAATGCCTTCTTCAATCAGATAGTTTCCAAAAATCTGGAAATTACCTTTATTATAGAATTTAATTTGTAGGTTACCGTTGCCACGTCCTGCAATATTATCACCGGCTGTTGGGTCCATAATGATTTTCATCAAGGCGTTAGGAGTGGCATCTATTTGTAAGTTAATTCGTATATCGGTTTCTATTTCCTCCTCTTTCTTTTCATCAGGACGGTTTAGGTAATGATACACATCAGTATCCAAGTCATCCAATTTCCTTCTAGGCGTCTTGTCATGGAAGGTAATAAACTGGTTGCTTGTAGCTTCGGCTGCTGTTGTCGTGACATAGGTGAATGAGGTTTGCGGTTCTGTTCTCATGGTTCCGTCTACATTTAGTGCTCCGTTTCCTCCTCTCAGCAGCATATTTCCAGAAGTGTACATTTTACCATAGAACGGAAAGTCCACACTTTCTTTTTCCGTATGATATACCAACATATTTTGAGTGTTGAAATTGAAACGGAAATTCAAGTTTTTTAGCTTAGTGTGGTTCAGTTCACCGTTACATCTTCCAGTATGCCCTTCATCATCCCATAGTTTGACATCCTGAAATGTCAAGTTTCCCTGCCTGAGTGTCAAGGAATCAGTGTGGGCATTGAAGTATGTATTCAAAATGCCTACTTTCAGTCTGGCATCAGCAGAGGCATATCCCTCAAGGTCTAGTTTAGAAAATGGCCCGAACAATCTGACTTCGCCTGTAGCTCTTCCTTGTAAATCTTTAAAAATATTATCAGTGAATTTATGGAGGAAAGCAAGGTTGGTGCCGTTGGCTTTGATGTTCAAGTCTAGTTCTTTCTGTTTTGGGGAGATGTAGCCGTCTACATAAGTCATCAAGCTTTTGCTTTCTCTAATGTCGGCAGTTAGTCGGATGCCCTCCTGTTCCCTGTCCCATTCAGCATCAATGTCGGCTTGTCCCAGTAAGGTATGGTTCAGTTTGAAGTCTTGAACTTTCAGTTTGGCATTCAATACAGGACGTTTGTCCAGCAGCTGTCCTAAATAAGCAGTACCTGTGGTTTTTCCTTCAAACTCTACAGCATGAAACTGAATCAGATTCATGACATATTGCAATTCTATGTTTTTTAACTCTACTTGGCAACCATCTTCTTCATTTTTGCCAATGACTCCATTCGCTTTGATAAATCTGTCTTGATGTTCAAAGAGAAAATTATCTATTTGAATCTTCTCTTTTTCAATAGTAATGCGTGAAGGGTGTATATTCCAAGTAACATCGTTCAATATCACTTCGCTAGGCATCAGTTGGATTTCGGTTCTGTTTTGCGAAGTGTTTTCAATAGGGGAGAGGCGGGTTTCGGCTATCACTTTTCCACAAAAGGTATTACTTGTATTGTTTCCCCAGTTTAGGGTAGTGTACAAGCAGTCATTTTTTACCTCAGCAAATGCAGCCATATTAATCATGATTCCTTTATTGGTCCTTTTGTTGACTCTGAATTGCCCTTTCAGGCTTTCACCATTCATGTTATTACATAAGATAGTACCCGATTCATAAAATCCTCCATTATAGATAAATTCAGGCAAGTATCCTTTCAGTTCCATTTGATTGGTATGGTCATTTACAGATCCGCTTATGCTTACAGGCATGTTCAGAGTGATGGGGAGGTTTAATATTTCAGAAAAGAAAGGTGAATCTTCTATTTTAAGATTAAAATAGAATGAATTTTCTGGATTCTTTTTGCTGAATTTGTTATTTCGCACAGCGGATGGCATATATTGAGGGATAAGTTTATAGAGGCTGTTCGGAATAGTTCGGTATAAATATTTTCCGGTAATTTCTCCATTGATAAATGAAGAGGAAATCTTGATTTGTTTAACCTTCTCCTCTATATCGTTATGTGCAGTAATGCTAAGTTCAGGTATCGTCAGATTCTTAGCTTTTTGTGGGGAGACTACCTTTAGGTTTTTGAGTATAATGCTTCCTAGGACATCATCAATTGAATGTCCTTTAAAGTTAGCAGTCAAGTCTGCCGAGAAATCCATATTTTCGTATTTCTTGGTAATATTTAGCATGTTAGGTTTTAGATTTAGCATACTTGCTGTTAGGTTGAATTCAGGGACGCTTTGCTGTGTGGCAAATCTACCATTGATTTCAATCTTTCCGTTAGGGTCGTCTAATGCTATTTTCCCGTTAAAACCTCCAGGTTTGAAATGTCCGTCTAATAGGATATTTTTATATTCATATTGTCGGTATACTAGAGATGAAACAACCCCTTTGATATAAGATTCAGCTTTTCCATTATGATAGTTTAGTCCGTTCAATTCTACATTGAATACGGTTTTTCCCCAGTCTTGCGGCTTGTTGGTTAGTTTTCCAAGGTTGAGGTTGCTGCTGGATACACTTCCTGAGTAGAAGTGGGTATTGTTGATGGTATTTGTATGCATCGTCATTTGTGCTTCTATAATTCCGATACCAGTAGACAGCCGTCCCATTGTTGTCAGTTTGTTGGGCCACCCTGAAACTTTTCCGTTAAAGTGAACATTCTCTATGCGACTAGCTATGTTGGGTAGTTCATTTTTTCCTGTCAGGTTATGGTACAGCCAACTGCTTCCAGCCTGTGTGATAAGCAGATTGGAAACATTACCTGTCAAATAACAGTTTTTGGGAGTGTCCAAGTGGTTGACAGAACCATCTATTTGTAGCATGATGGAGCCATCGTTGTTGCTTATGTCCAAATAGTCGCAAGATAGATTGCCTCCCTTTCCTTCCATTTTTAGGTCGATTAGTATTGGATCATTAAAATGTTTCAATTGCGGTGCGATAGTTTTGAAATCTGCAGGTGTAATGTTGGCTTTCATCTGTCCAAGGTATTTTACGTCTGGTTTGAATTGTGTAAGTCTTTCAAATTTGCCATACGATGCAGTAAGCGTATCCATTTGTATGACTGTTCGTGGCATTCTGAGTTCAATATTTTGAGCATGAAATGCTTCTCTGTTGCCCGTAACTTTCATTGTGAGTTTCTTTATTTTAAATCCGCTTTTCTCGTTGAAGTTCATACGTCTTACCTGCATATTCAGTGAATCGTTAGTAAATGCTTTTAGAGAAAGAGTTGCAGAAAGATTTTGTATGCCGAGATGCGCTTTGTTTAAAACACCTGGAGTTTCAGGTTCAGATTCTATGTCATAGTTAATTTCCCCTCGTCTTATTAAGACAGAGTTGATTCTCAGATCGATATTCTTTTCCTTTTTTATCGAATCTTTTGAAGCGAATGTGTCAAGGATGAACTGTATGTTCATTCTTTCTTGTGGAGAAGGGCGGTTAATCATAGCGTGCAGTCCGAATAGTTGCACGCTATGAATACGGATTCTTCCATGTAATAATTCAGGAATATCGAATTTAGCAGAGAAACGAGCGATTTTTAGTAGTTCTTTTCCTTGCTGGTCGTTGAGCTTGAGGTTTTGTATAATGATGCGGTTTAGCAATCCCAAATCAATATTGCCAATGCTGATTTCAGTATGGAACAGATTACTTAACTCTTTTGAGGTGAGTGCAGTCAGTTGTTTTTGTACAAAGGGTAGGTTAAGAATAGCGATGATACCAAAATAACACACCAACAAAGTTATGATGGTGAAACGTACAAACTGTTTGATATGTCTTCCTATCTTCATTTTTTTTATGGTTCTTCCTGTCTTAAAAGTCAATCAAAGATAAGGATTTTGTGTGAGTTTTTTAATTTCTTTTGCTAGATATTTCATCTTTTTTTAAAAAAAAGAAAGAGACTGTTGGGGAATCAGTCTCTTTGCTTTGCGAAGACAAACTCTTTTGTCTTTTTGCCTACTACTTTCACAAGCAACAGGCAATGCTATAAATCTATTACTATGAAAAACGTATATACAACACACTGCTTTATGAAATTGTTCGAATAAGGTTGAAAAAAATCCGACATTTAACACTTGTTTATCTTTTGCAGAGCGTCTTAAATTCGCAAAAAGTACATTTTTCAGTTATATCTGTCTGATTAAAAGCTATTTCTGGATTAAAGATTTCTTCCAATAAGAAAGATAATTTTTTTCTGAAATTTTCTTCTAGCTTTTCAAAATCATCTACCGGTTCTTTAGGTTTTCTTGATTCTCCCATGCAAATAATAGGTGAATAGTCTTCGGCTGCTGCTCTATGTATATAGAGAAGGGCAGGGGCGACTTTCATTTTTTTGCCTGCATCTCTTAACTTTTTGCATACGATGGCTGCGTATAGGAACGTTTGGAAGATATATCCCGGTCTTTTTTTATCAGGGAAGAAAATCGCATCTATTCCAGTCGGTGTACTTGTGTCTCCTCCTGTTTTATAGTCAACGATTCTCAATAATCCATCTTTAATATCCATTCGGTCAATTATTCCTCCTATTTTAGAGCGAATTATTCCTTTTGGGGTTTGAATATCAATGTCTTCAGTTACTTTTTTTTCAGAACCTGAAAAGGTGAAAGGTGCATACTTTAAATCTTGTTGTAGTAATTGCTTTACATATCTAACAATTACGGCAGAGTTAACTAACTGTATACCATTATACTCTGGACGTTCGTGTGGTGGAATCTTAAAAAAAAGTTCTCTAAATCCATTGTCTACAATTTGTTGTAGTTTAGGGTCATCTTTTAGTAGATTCTCCAAATCCTCTTTGTTTATTACTGAATTCCGTTCTGTTAGTATTTTGTAGATTTGTTCGGCTGAATAGTGGAAAATAGTACCAAATCTAGCGGCATCCACTTCGGATGTTACTTCTTCGGGTGCAGTCAGTTTTGCTACATATTTATAATAGAATTTCAGTCTGCAATCTAAGTAACTGTTGAGTGCAGAAGGTGAGAGTAAAGCTTTGGGATTTACTCTTCGGTCGAAAATATCCTGCATTCTTCGCATGATTTCCGGATTTTTGTTGATGCAGATTTCAGATGTTCCCTGTGGAGATTGGTTCATTTGCAAAGATTTACGTTTAATTTTACCATTCCATTCAATGAGGAACTGTAGCATGAAGCGTGATAATTCCCCTTGGTTCATTCCATCAGAGGCTGTATTATATACCAATGTAATTTTCTCTGCCCGTTGTATAAGTCGGTAGAAATAATAGGCGTATACTGCAATTTTATGGTCGATGGTAGTCATTCCAAAGGCTTTTCTTAAGTTGTATGGAATAAAAGAAGTATCTCCTCCCGCTTTAGGTAGTTGTCCTTCATTGACGGAGAGCATAATCAGATGTTTGAAGTCTAGATTACGTGTTTCAAGTACTCCCATAACTTGTAATCCGATGGCCGGTTCTCCATGAAAAGGTATATTGGCTGTACTCATGACTCGTTTTATTAATCTTCCCATTGTACAGCGTTCTACTTGCAGGTCTCCAGCTTCAGTTAATGAGTAAAATCGGTTCATTAGTGTATAGCATTTGAATAAGGCTTCCCGGTATAGTTGGTCGTATGCCACTTCTCGAGCTGCAGCTTCTTTCTCATAAATAGTTGCCATACATTTCATTACTTCACATAGGCATTTACATAATTCCAGATTGTTTTTTACAGGTGTAAAAACTAATGTAGTGATATTATCGGTACTTAATTCAGAAGGAAGAGGGTAAAACCGATTTTCGTTTGTTAGTTTGGTCTTCAGCTTTTCAGCTTCTGGAGTAAGCATTTTCATATATGGATGTTTCAGCACTCCCATCACTTGTTCATATTGGAACCGTCCGTTTTTATTGATGTATCCGTCCGTATGTAAGTCAAGTATAGCCTCTATCAAACTACATGTAGGAGTCTGTTGAAGAGGAAATCCCATTGTAACATTTAGGTTCTTTACATTTTCTGGTAGGGAGTGGAGTACAGGTTGGAGAAGTGCTTCATTACAAAGCACGATGGCGGTTTCCTTCTCTTTTTCGGTAAGATTTTCTCTTAGCCATTGAGGTAAGAATCTTGCTTGTCCATTTTCTGTAGCAGATTCTATAAACTCCACATCTTTAGGCTTGTTTATGTTATTAAAGGCTTCTTCCGGTAATTCGGACGGAAAATCATTTAAGTTTCTTCGGATGAATTCACCTGCTTCGTGTGGGAGTTCTGTATTCATGTAGAAATGGTCATAATCCCAATAGAACCATGCTTTCCCTACTTTTTGGAGTTTTGAGAATAGTTGATGTTCTACACGATTCAATACATTAAATCCTACAAATACATAATGCTCATAAGGAAGTTGTGTCAAATCCATATTTTCGGCTACTTCCCGATAGAGCATACCTTCATAAGCTAAACCCTGGTTGGCAAGCTCCGCTTTGAAATGATGGTAGATATCTCCTAGTACATCCCAAAGTTTCATGAATCTTTTTTTCAGTTCGGTTACTTCATCAATTGAGAAGTTATGGAAGAATTGGCTAAGAGCTTCTCTTTGTCCTTCTTCCAGAAATTCACCTTTGTCAATCAGTTCGTTTAAATCTTTCAGGTTCCCAAAGAGAGCATCTGTGTCTGCCATGTTCTTGTCAGCATCATCAAAGTCGGCTATCAGCATTTCTCCCCAGAAATAGAATTCGTCTAAAGATTCCTTACTTCCAGTGGCTTCAATAAATACTTTATAGAGCTCACATACCAATTTTATCGGATCTCCTACTTCATAATTGTTGCATTGTCTGAACAATTCACTGATACTTACATAAGCTGGTGCCCATAACGGTTTGTCGCTTTCGGTAGCCAACCATTCATTGAAGAACAGTCCGGCTCTTTTATTTGGAAAAACTACAGCAACTTTGCTTAAGTCTCCATTCGTTTTTTGATATAAATCGTGTGCTACAAGTTTCAGAAAAGTTTCCATAATACTCTTATATTCATTCTATTTCATCCAATTCATTAGTATATACATACCAAAGGAATCCCTTTACTTGGGTATATCCCATTTGGTGCAGCAAGTTCATATATTCCTTTACCTGTTCATTGTATTCTTTTTTCTTCTTTCCAAATTTAAAGTCTACCACTACAACTTCTTGTCCTTTTCTCATTACTCGGTCTGGTCTTTTGGTTTGCATCACTCCATTTTTATCATGATAGATGATGTTACATTCATTATATAAGTTCCAGCATCCTCCATACCAGTCTTTAACCAACGGATTATCTAATGCTTTTTTTGCCAATGCTTCTATCTTTACAATTTCCTCCTTTGAGGTAGTAATTCCTTCCATTTTTAGTTGTTCTAAAGCACTAGGCAAGTCGTGTTCGGTTCTGATGGATGCAAATACTTTATGCAGTAATTGTCCTTGTCGGATATATCGGTTTCTTTCGGTTTCCTCATTTTCATCTCCGCGAATAAAATCAGCAGATAAGTTAGATTGGCGGAATTCTATCTCTGTTTTGAGTCCGTTAATCTTTACTGGGATACTTTCAGGAACAATGGCCAGGGGATTATCTGCCATTTTAGTTACAACTTTTTCTGATGTAGCCGTTTCGCCGTAAGACCAAATGAGGTCTGTATCTTCTTCCTGAAGTCCTTCTGTACCTAGTTCGTTCATATTAGGGCTATTCAGAGCATCTTCTAATAATTTAGCTACCGTTCCTTTGGCATCCTTTTTGCACCAAACCACTAAATTGCAACATGCACGTGTGAAAGCTACATAAAGCAGATTTAGGTTATCTACCCATAGTTGGAGTCTTTCTTCCAGATAACTGTTTCTATAGACAGATTCTGCCATTGCCGCTGAATAGT
The DNA here is from genome assembly GCA_029257865.1 of Phocaeicola sp. GTDB lineage: Bacteria > Bacteroidota > Bacteroidia > Bacteroidales > Bacteroidaceae > Phocaeicola. The sequence continues at coordinate 11,773 of JARIAN010000132.1, read as the reverse complement.
TGATAGGAGCAATGTCCAGTTGGTTAAATGGGTCGACATCATATTCCGGACCTTTACCTGCCAAGTCACACCAAATCAAGTGTGAGTTTGTTTCATTTTCCATTTTCCAGTCACAGAAGGGAATGAGTACCGTATGATACTCTAGTCCTTTCGATTTATGGATGGACAATATTCGTATGCCTTCTAATTCTCCAGATGGTATTGTCTTTTCACATATTCCTTCATCCCAAGCTTTGATGAAAGCGGTCAACTCCGAAGAATGTCCTTGCAAATATTCTGTTACAGTATCGTAAAAAGCACAGATATATGCATCTTGCTCATTGATAGCCTCAAGGTTGAATAGGATGAATAATTCTTCCAGTAGTTCATAAAGTGGCATTAATCTGAGTTCATCTTGTCGCAATAAAAATTCAGCAGGAAGGAAATCCTCCACCTGATTCAAGAGAATGTTATTTAGGTCAGTACCTTTATGCAGCACTTCTTTTTGGAATGCAACAGCCAATCTTGCTAAAGCAATACGGTCGTCAGGTGAAGCTAGCCATCTAAGGCCATCTATCATCATACATATAGCTAAAGAAGCTTCCAGGCGGAATGCTTCATCGGAAACAATTCGGTAATTGGTATATTTGTCAAAATAATCAGCGATGTCTGGAATTCGCTTGTTCTTTCTGACTAGGATGGCGATTTCTTCAGTCTTTACTCCCATTGCAGTCAGTCGTTCCACCTCTTTTGATAATTCAAACAACGTTGTTTCTTCGTACGTGTCATTTTCACGTTCTCCAAGGAAATTTACTCTAACATAACCTTTATTTTCTTTTCGAGCAGGAGTTTGTCGTACATCATTATAAGCTTGTAGCAATTCGTGGCATGGAGTACCCAACTCTTCCTGATGAATATCATTCAGCACTTGGCATGCTGATGGGAATAAGGCATTGTTGAATTCAATGATTCTTCGTTCACTTCTCCAGTTTGTATCTAGTGTACATTCTTTCACTCGCAGCATAGGATCATTTCCCAGTCCTGCCAGGATTTTCCAGTCACCATTTCTCCAGCGGTAGATGCTTTGTTTGATATCTCCTACGATGAGGCTTCCTTCCTTTTGAGACAAACTTTCTTCTAGTAATAGATGAAAGTTCTCCCATTGCATACGTGATGTATCCTGAAACTCATCAATCATTACTGTATCAATGTTTGTTCCGATTTTTTCATAGACAAAAGAAGCATCTCCTCGACTGATTAGTCCATGCAATAGTGCATTGGTGTCAGATAGTAAAAAGCGATGGTTCTGTTCGTTTTGCATTCTTACTTCAGCGTCAATGTGTGCAAGAAGTCTTAAACTGTTGATATGTCTTAATGATAGGTTGCAGGAGTTGACAATGCGGTTGTTTATAACTCTGAATTTTTCAGCCGATTGCAAGAGTGGTATAAGTTCATCAACAGCCAGTTGTAATATAATGTCTCGTTTAGATGACGTTTTTGTGCTCCAATTATCCTCACTATCCAAGCATTTTTCTACAGTTGTATTTCTTATTTTAGCATCAATATTTCCAGTACTTAACTTTTGGAAATAAGAACCTATACCTTTGGCTCCTCCCTTTAAGTCGGTAGAAGTCAATCCGTGCATCTCCAAGCAGCCGGTGAATTGTTCAGCAAAACCTTTCATTTGCTCTAATGCCATATTTCTTAGCTCTTGTACTTCTTTACGGTATTGTGGAATGAATTTAGGGTTTTGCAGTTTTTTTCTCAGTTCTTCACCACGTTCTACATAACCTTCGTCAAAAATATTTCGGCCAAAGTTTTTCATTTCATCTGAAATGTTCCACTTTTTGTCATCGGCAATTCGTTCTTCAATATGCTCCAATATCCAGTATAAAACCGGAGAGTTTCTGTCTAGTTTCTCAATCATGGACTCTACAGCGTCACTTAGTACCTCTGTGTTGTTCAGTTCGATGCTCAAATTGGCTCCCAATTCTAGTTCTCGAGCAAGATTTCTCATTACAGATTGGAAAAACGAGTCAATTGTTTCAATTCTGAACCTGCTGTAATCATGAAGAATAAGGTGTAATGTTTCTGCGGCGGCTTTCCTGATTTCCTCTTCTGTCTTCCCTGTTTCTTTCATCAGTACAATCAGATACCCCTTAGAACCTTTCAGTCCTCTGGCAATACCTAGCAATTGCTCCAAAATACGTTCTTTCATTTCAGCAGTTGCTTTATTGGTAAAGGTTACTGCTAAAATCCTTCGGTATGCTTTCGGGTCTTCAATAAGCTGGCGGATAAACTGAACAGCCAGTGTAAATGTTTTTCCTGAACCAGCCGAAGCCTTATACACTAATAAACGTGGGTTTCCAGTCATATATAAAAAGTTGTTGATGATTATTCTAAAGATTTACATCAGGTAAGGCTTACTTTGATAAGAGCAGAAGTGTATGCTATCCTGATGGCTATGTAATGTTTACCTCCAAATTGGACGAACTGTCCTTTTAGTCCGTATAGAGGTCCTATTTGGATTACTTGTACTATTCTGACTTTTTTATCAATCAGTTTTTGAGGGTCAATAAATCTAGTGCCTTCAATTTCCGGGTCTGTAGCCCGCATAAAGATTTCCATTTCTTTCTTACTTCATGAAAAAAGAGGTATGGACGCCTTTTGCATCAGATCAACACACCAATCATAGCTATATTCATGTTTGACAAAAAGCAAATTGTGAATCAATGGGGTTAGTTTTTTGATACACTTACTATTGTCTTGCTTATCTTCACATAATTCGTAACGCATCGGGATATAATATTGTATCCCTTCCTTGCGTAGGAATTCAACTATCTGTAGCTTTTTATGGTAAACGGTCTGTATGGGCATCCATACCTCTTTGGTATTCATTATGTTTATATTTGTAGGATGTTGTATAATGATTATATTTGTTTTTTGAAAAACAATATTGCTACAAATATAAAAAATATTTCGAAAAAAGTTCGAATTATTCAGTAATCAGAATCGATATTTTACACCTGCTGTTCCTGTTGCCAGTATCGAAAATTGTTCGGAAGTGAATACTTTTATGGACGGAGTAATTCTTCCATGATACATTCTGAAACCTTCTTCCAAAGTTAAACTCCATGGTCCTTTTAGGTGAAATTCTTGTTGTAATCCGCCTTCTAGACCAAAGTAGTTTTTATCTAATTTATTATGATGAGTATATACTATTCCGGCAAATGCATTCAGTCCAAACCATCTGTTCTCATTATATCCACCAATCATATTGGTCAAGTTCAACAGATAATCGGCTGAAATAGAGAATGGAGTCATTTTATATTTTGGGTCCTTCCATCTTCCTATTTCTAAAGAAGCTCTGAATCCGGAATGTGTAGATATTTGTCTTCCTGCACCAATGGCAAATTCTCCTCCTGTGGCCTTTAATAAGTCGGAGAGGTTGAATGGAATTCTTCTCATAGGAAGATTTCCTCCTATATTGGCATATACATAGTTGTATGGTTTGAAAAATCTATTATTTCGGTTGTATACTTCTTTTCTTCTTCTATATTGAATACCTAGCATGCCGCTTAAATTTTGTAAGCGATAGTCATATGAAGAACCGTTTTTGTATGGTTGTGAGTACTCGTTTCGGCTATATCGACCTTCTGCAAAGATACCAATTTGACTATTGATGAAGTAAAGTAATTGTAAAGCGGCTGTAGGTCCATGGAAAATTCTTACGCTTTTGCTATATACTTCACTTTTGTGGAGCAGTAATCCCAATTCGTAACCACCACTTATATTTATTTCCATTTTAGGATCATCAACAGATGGTTTAAATAGTGTATTCAGGTTGAGCATACCTTCCATACGTACTCCTCCTTGCGCTTCTTTTCGTTTAAGATTCTGTGGGTCTAGTGTGTGATGCATTGCCCCAAAACCAGTCAGCCTGAAGCCGATTGGCATAAACCATTTTCCAATAGAAAGCGAAGCTGCAGGACCTAAAACTCCTACCATGCCAACACCCTTTCTTGTTCGATTTGCATAGTCACCTTGCAAACCAACTCCTGCTTCAATGAAAAGATTGTCACCAGCATTTTCTGATTTAGCTTGGATAGGAAGTCTTGTTAGGCGATAAGAGAGTCCGGTAGTGATACCATATCCCAAATCATACTTTTTTGGACAATTTATTCCATCCATCCCATCAGTTGCAACATAGACTTTAGGTTCAATGGTCCAGTCCCAGTGACTACCTAAATGATATCTCATTTGTAGTCCACCGAAAATAGCAGCTGCAGCATGTTTGCTAGTGTTGTCTTTTTTATTTAGGTAGCCTCCTAGACCGGCTACTGTGTATAAATACATTCGATGCCCAGGTTGATATCCCCTCAAGTAGTCAGTCAGATTAAACAAGTGAGCCATTTCGATAGCTCCCATTTGATAACCATTTGCCATGCCTCCCCAAAAAGAGAGACGATAGGTGTTGAAGCTGGACACTTCTTTGCTAATAGCAAATCCACCTTGTGCTATTTCAGATATTCCACCTCTAACTTTTAGAAGTCCCGTCGTTCCTTCTATAGTCAAGTTTTTACCTTTAGCATGCTGGTCAATCGTTCTTCCTTGTGGAATATATCTTTTTTGCAGCCTATAATCAATAGCATTAAAAAATACTTTTGCGCTATCAGCATTGTTGTCTGTATAAGAAGTTATAGCAGCAGTTCCTTCAGCCGTCCATGTCGACGCTAAGAGCATGGCCCATATATATTTTATATTCATATTTCCAATCGCTAAATATTAAAAATCAGACATTGATAATGCAACTTCAATAATCTCTTCATTGAATTCACCATCATTTTGTGCTACTGGTATCAGTGATTTATCTCTTTTGAAGCATTCAGCTAAGTAAATAGATGTATTAGTGAATTCAGAATCACCTTTTCTTGCACTGATAATCGCTTTGAAATACCATGTCATTGCTTCATTCTCAGGAAAATTTGCTAATAGCCTTTCTGCCTGATTGTCTCCTTCTTGGTTTTCAAGAGCCAAATACATTACCATTTCATTCCGTGGAGATGACTTTCTGATTGTTTCGAAAGTACGTTTTGCTCTTTTTACCTCTTCAGGAGTAGAGCCACCTTGATAGTAGCCTCCAAGAGCCCATACGTAAGCTTTCAGAAGTTCATATTTATCTTCTTCCGGTAACATTTTTGCCAATATACTTGCGTCTTCAAAATCGCCTTTTCTTATGAGCATACATAGTTGGTTACTTACCACTTCTACCGGATTGATAATTTCCATGCGTGAATTGTCCACGTTTGATCGGCGATAGTTGGTGATATATACAGTTCGGTCGATTAGTGGTTTTAACAGTTCTGTATCAATTTTCCCTTGTTTAAGATAAAGTACTGCCAAATTATTAGCAGGTAGGACCCATGGCCTTTTTGCATCAGTTGCAATAGATGCCTCATAAGCTTTCTTATAAATTATTTCTAGCTCTTTTTCGTCTTTAATCAAGTCAAAAAGTCTCCAATATTCATATCGGGTGTATACTCCATTTGCGCCATTTTTAGCATAAAGCCCCATAATCTCTTCTTCGTTAGGCTCACGATAAATTTCATATACACACTGATAATTTACTGTTCTCAGTTCATCTAGATAAGGTATGATGTCTGACTTATAGTTGGGTAAAGCCTTGAGTGCTCTTCCTTGGCTCATCATATCTTTATGTTTGTTTAATATCTCTTTTGTTTGAGTAGCCAGTTCTGTTTTGCCGTCTCTTTCCATTAGTTTAACTACTTCCTCCCAAGAAGCTACATTGGCTTGTGGGTTTCGGTATACTCTTTCTAATGTATATGGAGGCAAGATAGAAGTGATTTCTTTTTCTATACGCTTCATTCGTTGCTCGGCCAACATTTTATTACGTCCATAACTACCATCGGGTGATGCAGTACCTATGACATGGAATTCTTTGATAACAGCTCCTGGTGAATCAGCAATGCTTTTCAGTTTGCTTCTCAAATTTGCTAGCTTTTTCTTGTTATCTTCAGAATCAGTCAATGTTTCGGAGTTAATTTCAAAATTCAGCGAGATACGATCTTGTGTATTTCGTTTTTCCATCTGTGGTCTTTCCGGATAATCCTCCAATTTCATACTCTCAAAAGCCAGGAAGTAATCAAGGAATTTCATTGGTCGTTTGGCTTCACAAGTACTTATTTGAAAGGTCTTTATATAACCTCCTGAATAATCTTCAAGTCCTACATTAGCAAAACAGCTGTAGTTGTGGTCGGCATAGGGCACAACAATAGTGTCGCACCATTCAATGCTCATTGCATCAGTGGATAAATGTCGGTCTTTAATAACGAAAGGAGTCAATGGGTCCATTTCACGGTTGAATCCCATTCTACGCTCTTGTGTAAGTTTATACTCTTTACCATCATAGACTAGCGGTTTGGCAAAAGCAATGGTATCATTGGTTGTACAATCCAATATATATGGTTGTATAATCAACCTTGAATAGTTGTTTCCCATTCTTTCTGGAATGTCAAAAGTGTTGTATGGCATAAACTGATTACCAACAAGTCTAGGAGCTTTAGGCTCAGGTTTAAGTTCAGTTCTAGTTGCTGTAACTGTAATGCCTTCCAATCGTTGTCCGTCATCAATACTTACATCGATTTTCATTCGATGGTCAACTTTTTCCATAACAACTTCATTGAGACCAGCTTTGAATATTAAGGCCCCATTATTGGGCACAATAATCTCATAGTATCCATTTTCATCAGTGTGTGTGACCGACTCTCTTTCCAGCATCATCATTTTTTCCGGATCATTGCTGTTTAGGATTTTACTTAGGTCTTTAGCTTCTGCTACTGTTTTGATGGCATATACATCTACAGCGATATCTGAGAAAGGTGTTTTTTTATTTCCGCTGATATTGTAAACCACACCAGATACTTTCACCATTTTTTGTGCTCCTGCAGAAACACAACTTCCGGCTAGGCATGCAGCCAGAATCCATTTATTCCAAATTATGTTCTTCATACCTTATCATTTAAAAATGTAAGAACAAGAGATTCCCAGTCCCATCGGTGCAACTTTCATTCCATGAAATTGATAATCTTTAGGCTCTTGCTCTTTTACTGCATATTTCTTTTCTCGGAACCACATAAAAGCCATACCTGCAGTAAATTCCAGGTTCCATCTTTTCCCTAGTGGTAAAGCATATCCATAGACCAGTCCAGGTCCAATAGCATCTCCGTGATGGAATTCGCCATCCATTTTTACTTTATATCTCATACCTTGTGCTCCAAGGGCTATGAAACTTCTAGTCATAGGTCTTCCACTTATCCAGTATCTTAATTGAGCATCAACTCCTTTTATGCTACAGTTTATAGGACTTTTGTCTAATGAGTAGAATATGTTTCCATTGAAACTCGTTTTTGAGGAAGTAACTAGTTCCAAACCGAAATTTGGAGTTAGATTTCCCCACAATAATAAATTTGTTTTTCCGGCTAGCAGTTGTGCTTTAGCTTCCCCAGCCATTCCTAGAGCCAGCACTCCCAGCGCCACTCCTTTGGTTATTGATGAAATTTTATGGGATATCATTTTAATGAGCAGGTTTTGATTTGTTGTATTTATATCGTATTGATGTAAAGCGGTAGACTATTCCTAGTCTTATTTCGGTAAGCATTGGGTAGGGGAGCCATTTCCAGTCCACTTTTTCCTTAAGCTGCATGCATCCGTCTTTCCATTCATATCGATCGTATTGAGTATACACTGCTCCTATACTGGCTCCCAAATCAAGGTCAAATCCTCCTCCTGAATTATTTTGATAGAGTTGAACTTGCCATCCTGAAGTTAGTCCAGCATGTATTGCTTTTCCTGTAGCACCTTTTTTCCAAATAGCTTCATAATCTGTATATCCAGTATAGATTCCCCAATAATATCTTCTCCAAAATCTATTTTTACGTTGTTTTCCAGGTTTTACATGAGTGCTTGGAGCAAAATATCTTCTGCCTTCCATTCTTACATCACAGGCTCCTAATTGTATCTTTTGGTTGGACTTAACATTTGTTTTTCCGTTCCAAGCTGCTTGGAGTCCTAAGGTCCATTTATTGTAGGTTGATTTGGAAACATCCATTTCCACTCCTATATTTGGAATAAGTGTAGCCCATTCTAAAATGTTGGTTTTCCATGCCCAACGATTATTTTGAATGGTCTTTTCTTGAGCTTGTAGCGGAATAAGTAATTCACTGCAACAAGCGCAAAGAAGAGCTAAGCTTAATATCTTCTTTTTCATAACCATTTAATTAAATCATATTAAGTTATAACAAATGTGTTTAGTTTTTGTTTAGATTAGGGCAAATGTACGTAAAAAATGTGATAAATCATCTTTAAAGTTGATATAAAAAATGAGGAGAAGTAAGACTTTGTGTCTTTCTTCTCCTCATAAAAATGTCGTATTGTTAATATAAATATTATTTTACGATTCTAACAATTGCAGCACGGCTTAATCTAGAGTTATCATGATACATTGTATCTACACCACCCTTATATTCCATTGTTAACTGATCTGCGTTAACGCCATATTTGTCAACCAAGGTATTGTAAACAGCTTCAGCTCTCAGTTTGCTTAACTTTTCATTATATTCAGCAGAACCTGTTTGTTTGTCTGCATACCCAGTAATTACAAATTTGCTGTTAGGGAATTTCTTAATCAAGTCAGCATATGCCTCCAAGTTTACGGCTTCTTTTTGGCTCAAGTAAGCTTTGTTGATTTCAAAGAATGCAGTGTATTCCATTGCATCTTCCAATTCGCCATTATCTTTGTTAGCTTGTGCGTTCTGTAAATCTTGTTCTTTCTGTTTCAAATCTTGATCCATTACAGCTACTTTGCGGTTTAATGCTTCATTTTCAGCATTCATGTCGCGAAGTTTAGATTGTACTTCTTCCAATTCTGCGATAGAAACTCCAGAACCTTTTTCCCAACCTGTTTTTCCCAAGCGGTAAGTTACACCAGCCATTACAGCCATTGAGCCTTCATAGTTGTGCCCACCTTTATTTCCGTCCATGACATCGTTGTAAACTAATCCTCTAGCTTCAACATTGATATCTAAGCGTTTGTTAATACGGAAACTATTAATAAGACCCAAACCTAAACTTAGTTCGTTGTCTTTACCTGTAATGTTTCTAGCATATCCAACGCTAGCGTAAGGAATGATGTTGTAAAGTCTGTCTGAACGATATCCACCAATCATGTTGATAGGGTTGAACATTACATCTGCGTGCAAATCCAAAACACCCCATTTGGTGCGATATACATTATTAGAAACTTTTTTGTAGGCATAAGCTGTTTCAGTAGAAGCATAGCCTTTAGCTTGATACCCGCCAAAACCCATTCTGAGTCCTAATGATGGAGTAAACCATTTACCTACATTAACTTCAAAAACTGGGCTTAACAATTTTTTTCTTGAGTAAGACTTTCTTTGGTCCCCAATGTAATATTGTCCACCAATGTTTGCGCCAATGAACCAATTGTCTTTAAACAAGTTAGTCTGCACAGTGTGCTTTTCAATCTTAGCAGCCTGTGAATCATTAACCTGTGCAAATGCAGATGCAGAAAGCGCAGTTGCACAAATCATCAATTTTAATCCTTTCATGTTCAATCTTTTTAATACGACATATAGAGATTTCGGTAGTTGATATTTCTAAGAGATAGATAAACTATTGATTAAGAAGATTAACTACTTACTTCTCTGTTAATTTTGTTGCAAATGTACAAAAAAGTTTATAAAGAGAAAAAAAATAGTGTTTTTTTTTAAGAAAATTGTTTTTTTTCTTATAAAAAGAGGTAAGGAGAAAAGAAATTCACATTCCCTTTCTCCTTTTCAGTAAACTATAACATTAATCAACATGTAGAAGTCAGTTGTTCTTACTAGAAAAAACTAGCGAGGTGACTTTTGTTTTTATGAGAATTTTCATTTACAAAGATATTCTTTTATATTGAAATTTCCTAATTTTTTTACAATAAAAAAGAAGGATGTAGTTTTTGTTATTCCTTTTTATTTATTTGCAACTCATTGGAAGTGGGTATTCCTCATGTCTCCAGTTTCTGCAAAATAGAGGTGCATCTTAAAGGCATTTTGAAGGGATAATGGGGTGTGAGCCTTGCCTGCGGTTAATTTTACATAGTCCCAAAGTAGTTCTTTATAATCTGGGTGAGCGCAGTTGTTGATAATGCATTCGGCTCTTTGTAAAGGGGACTTGCCTCTTAAATCCGCTATTCCTTGTTCGGTTACTAGGATTTTTACATCGTGCTCTGTACTATCTATGTGTGATACTTGAGGAACAATCGATGAAATGAATCCATTTTTGGCAGTAGATGGAGTTGTAAAAATAGAGAGGTAGGCATTTCTTGAGAAATCTGCTGAACCTCCAATGCCATTCATAATCTTGCTGCCTAGTACATGGGTACTATTAACGTTTCCAAATATATCTGCTTCTAAAGCAGTATTGATGGCAATGATACCTAGTCGACGTATAGTTTCCGGGTGATTGGTTATTTCTTGTGGTCGGAGGATGATTTTATTCTTGAATGCGTCTATATAATTATATAAGGTGTCAAGATGGTCATCCGAGATGGTCAGGGAGCTGCCAGTTGCAAAACGAATGCGTCCTTCCATCATTAAATCAATTACTGCATTTTGGATTACTTCTGTATACATAGTTAATGAAGGAAGTTTCCTGTCTTCTCCAAGTGCTCCTAGTACAGCATTTGCAATGTTGCCCACTCCTGATTGTAGCGGAAGAAATTCGGTCGGGATAGCACCCCGCTTCCATTCATTCAGTAGAAAGGCTGCTACATTGTGTCCAATGCGTTGAGTGGTTTCTTCGGTTGGTGTAAATGAAACTATGCTGTCTTTTCCGCAAGTCTTTACTATGCCAATCACTTTACTAGCATTGACTTTCAGACTAGTTTTTCCTGCTCTGTCATTCACGTGATAGATTGGAATGGCTCTTCGGTATGGTGGGTTCTTTGGAATATATAGATCATGCATTCCTGTCAATTTTCCATGATGTGTTTCATTTAGTTCTATAATTATTTTTTCGGCCATTTCTACTAGCGTTGGAGAAATGCCTACCGAAGTAGATAGAATTATTTCTCCTTTTTCAGTAATATCTGAAGCCTCAATGATGGCAACATTGATTTTTCCTAAAAAGCCATATTTTATGTCTTGTCCAATCATAGAAAGATGTGCGTCAAAGTAGTTTACTTCTCCTTGATTGATGGCATTTCTCATTTCTTTATTTGATTGAAAAGGAGTGCGGAAAGATACTGCATGAGCTAGTGTTAATGCTGAGTCTACTTGGCTGCCGGCAGCTCCTCCCGTAATTAATCCTATTTTGAATTCTTTTCCTTCTTGATGAAGTTGTGTAGCATATGCTGCCAATGCGGCAGGTACAACCTTTGGAGTCCCTACTGAGGAGAATCCTCCTATTCCTACGGTGTCACCATTGCAAATAGTTGCAGCTGCTTCTTGCGCTGTTATAAAATTGTATTTCATTATATCTTTTCGATTTTTTTTTATTTGCAAGTAAAATTACTTATTAATTAATAAATTGTCAAATAAATAATAGGTAAAATGTATAAAATGAAAATTTTATGTATATAAATAGAATCGTTTTGTCTATTATACATAAAAATTGATATTTTATGTAACCGAAAAGGAAACTTCATGTATGTAGATGTAGGCGGAGGAAGTACTGAAATCAATATGCTTGTCGATGGGAATTTGGTATCTAGTTA
>JARIAN010000113.1 GCA_029257865.1 Phocaeicola sp. | reverse complement strand
TACAGCAAGACCGGTAAAGATACACATCGGTAAAGTATAGCTGTATTCGTTAGCCCCCGTAGCAGTCTGACCTGTTACACAATACTTGTCAAGCACAATGCCAATCATGGTAGGTATCCCCCACAAGCCGATGTTCTGAATAAAGAAAATCAACGCATAGGCTGTACCCAACTGATGTGCCGGGAATATCTTTGCCACTGAAGGCCACATAGCCGACGGAACCAAGGAAAAGGCAATACCCAAGATTATCATCAGCACCACAGCCACATACGCCCCTTTCACAAAAGGAATAGCATAAACACCATGTACAAAAATCAACATCAACGCACCCAGCATCATTATAGAAGCAGCCTTTCCATGCTTATCGACCAAGTTTCCAAACACCGGAGTCAGGAACAAGGCACCCAATGCCGGCAGACCGGCGAAAGTTCCTGCAATGCTTTCATCAATTCCATACTTGGAAATCATCAGCTCCGAAGCGAACTTCTGAAAAGGAAACACGCAAGAATAGAACAATACACAAAGCAAAGCAATCAACCAGAAACCAGGATTGGAAAATATCTTGAACACATCCTTAAAAGAGAATTTCTCATCAGCCTCAGCATCCGGCTCTGCTTCCATCTGACGGTCGAACTTCTTGTCGAACACCGAAAAAGCAAAGAAAGCAATCAATCCGCCCACCAGACAAACAAGTCCCACAAGCACCGGAGTGGTAATACTGCAAGCACGAGCCAGCGGAATAGCCACGGCATAGGCAGCCTGCGAACCGATACGTGCCAACGCTACCTGAACCCCCATGGCTGTAGCCATCTCTTTGCCACGGAACCATTTTGCAATCATCTTGGTCACCGTAATACCTGCCACTTCTGCACCCACACCAAACAATGAATATCCGGCAGAAGCCATGAACACACTCACCTTATAACCCAGAATCGTTCCCGGTGTATGAACCAGTCCGGTCATCGCATAATATTCCAGTCCTGTACCCAGCACCATCAAGATGGTAGCCAACTTTCCGGTGAAACGAATACCGAAACGATCCAAAATCAAACCACCCCATATCAACATCAAAAAGAATACATTCAAGAAACTATAGGCGCCGGTAAAGATTCCGAAATCGCTGCTATTCCATTTCAAGTCAGACTCCTCAAGCATAGTCTTCAAAGGCGCCACCACATCATTTACATAATATGCCGCCATCATTGTGAAGGCCACAATCAACAAGACTCCCCATCGCATTACGCGGGAATCATTCAGTTTTTTAACATTCTGTTCTCTCATAAGCTATTTATATTATAATTTTATTTCATTTTTATACAAAACACGGCAAAGATACATTTTTTCTCCCGCTTTTGTTGAAGAAATCAAAATAACTTATAACTTTGTAAAGACATATCGTCTATAAAGACAGATAAAAATCAATTATTAACCAAAACTATAAATTTATGAGAAAAAATAAAGTTGCAATCATGTGCGCCATTATGAGTGGAAGCCTTATGTTTTCTTCATGTATCGGTTCATTTGGCTTGTGGAGTACCTTAAAGGACTGGAATCAAGGCATAGGAAACAAGTTTGTAAACGAAATTGTATTTTTTGCATTCCACGTAGTTCCTGTGTATGAAGTAGCTTACATTGCAGACATCCTCGTACTGAACTCTATCGAATTCTGGTCTGGTTCTAACCCAGTGGCAGAAATCGGTACCATAAAAACAGTGAAAGGTGAGAATGGTGAATATCTAGTGAAAACCAACGAAAACGGATACACCATCACCAAGGTAGGTGAAGAAGAAAAGGCTGTTGACTTAGTGTACAACCAGGAAAAACGTACATGGAATGCAGTTTCTGGTGACAACTCATACGAATTGATTACCATGAATGAAGACGGAACTATCACTTTCAAACAGAAAGATGGTACTCCTACCACTGTCACCCCAGACATGATGGGTGTCTCTACTGCAAAGGCGCTGAGTGAATCTGCTTTATTTGCAGCCAGATAATTATCTTTACTTTTTTATATGACAAGAGGGTGTATTTCTTTTTGAAGTACACCCTCTTGTCATATACTACCTTTCTCCTCTTCCCGCACACTGCTTATATTCATCGGTACCCCCAATTTCAAACTTCGGTTTCCCATAGATTAAACCTCAACACATGCAAGCATATTCTTGAGTTACAATCTGCGGTCAATAAAACACAAGTTGTGTTTTATTAATTTCAAGCAGTGTTTTATCAACTGCTTTCTGAAACTCAATTTCACACGGGCATAAAAACTATTTACATCCTACAAAAAAAAACGAATATCTTTCTGCAAACTTCATTATGCAACTCCGGTTTTTCACACACATGCTTTGTCGAAATCCATCTGCCGAACATACCTACAAAAAAAAGTTGCCCTTTCCACAAGAGAAAGAGCAACTCCATCACAATTATAATATAGGTGTATAAAGTTTCTTATGTGATGTCAAGCAATTAGCAATTAGCCAATTTACCATCAGATCCCAAAACGTTGATGATTTTGTGCTTATACTGTTTTTCCATGTTGTCACGAGCTGGGCCCAAGTACTTACGTGGGTCGAATTCAGCTGGTTTTTCAGCGAATACCTGACGGATAGCAGCAGTCATAGCCAAACGAGAGTCTGAGTCGATGTTGATTTTACAAACTGCAGACTTAGCAGCCTTACGCAGCTGTTCTTCTGGAATACCGATAGCAGCCTTCAAAGCACCACCAAACTTGTTGATAGTTTCAACTTCTTCCTGAGGAACTGAAGAAGAACCGTGAAGAACGATAGGGAATCCAGGAAGTTTTTCCATAACAGCATCCAATACGTCGAATGCCAATGGAGGAGGAACCATACGACCAGTTTCTGGATCGATGTGACACTGTTCTGGAGTAAATTTGTAAGCACCGTGAGAAGTACCGATTGAAATAGCCAATGAGTCGCAACCTGTACGAGTAGCGAAGTCAATTACTTCTTCAGGGTTAGTGTAAGTGTGGTGGTCTGAAGAAACTTCGTCTTCCACGCCAGCCAATACACCCAATTCACCTTCTACAGTTACATCGAACTGGTGAGCGTATTCAACAACTTTCTTAGTCAAAGCTACGTTTTCTTCGTATGGAAGGTGTGAACCATCGATCATTACTGAAGAGAAACCAGAGTCGATACAGCTCTTGCAAGTTTCGAAAGTATCTCCGTGGTCCAAGTGAAGAACAATTTCAGGAGCAGCGCAACCCAATTCCTTAGCATATTCTACTGCACCCTGAGCCATGTAACGCAACAAAGTAGCGTTAGCATAGTTACGAGCACCTTTAGAAACCTGAAGGATAACTGGAGATTTTGTTTCAACTGCAGCCTTGATAATAGCCTGCATCTGTTCCATATTGTTGAAGTTGAAAGCTGGAATAGCATATCCACCTTTGATTGCTCTAGCAAACATGTCTTTAGTGTTTACCAGACCTAGATCTTTGTAATTAACCATTGTTGTAATGTTTAAGTGTTAGTGATTAAATTCCAAATGCAAAAATACGAATATTTGTTCATTATTTGCCTTTCATCGCATGAAATTATGTATGTAGAACATATTTTACAGCAAATAGACCGATAAACTCCCGGCAAACAAGCGCTCTGTAATGTAGATGTTACAATCGGATGGAAGAGGACTCCTTATTTATATAAGAGAAAGTATCTGAACTGAGCCCTGAAAGAGGCTTCGGTTTTTCATACATTTCTCAAAAAAATAAAGGAAAACTTTTTCTATTTCCTGACTTTGACAATGGGACACCCAAATCAAAGTTCGGGTGGAAATAGGGGTTTTATAAACTTTTGGAGGTCTGTGTTAAAAATCGTTCGTCTCAAAACTTGTCCATTAGGGAGAGCAATCTCTAT
>JARIAN010000068.1 GCA_029257865.1 Phocaeicola sp. | reverse complement strand
TATCAAGGATCTATTTAGCCATGCTGAATACGACATCCTTTACAAAAATGACGGTCAGCTAGAATTGGATTTTACATCATAATGAGCCATATTGAGATACTTTACATTTTTTAAGAGACACTAGTGACCTCTTATATATATCAACGGCAGAAAACTGCATGACTTGTCAGAACTTGAACAGCTTAACTCCGATGATATCAAGAACGTGGAGGTTATCCGCAATCCCGGATCAAGATACGATGCGACAGTAAAGGCTGTGGTCCGCATTCAGACTGTTAAGCGTCAGGGTGACGGATTCGGTTTCAACCTTCGTTCCAGCTATTATCAGTCGGATAACACGGACTTGATTGAGCAGGCTAATTTCAATTACAGGCATAATAATCTGGATATTTTCGGTTCCTTATATTATAATCAGATGGAAAGTTGGCAGGATTTCATTTTACAATTGGAGGAGAGAGGCACAAAAGTCTGGAATCATGATATGAAGAGTTATGGCGAGTTTTATTCGAAGATGCTTAGCGGTAATATCGGTTTTAATTATCAGCTGAATGATAATCATGCTTTCGGTATGAAATATAAATCCGGAAAGACTCTTAATGAAAGAAATCCTCTTTCTAAAGAAACCAATATAAATGTGGATAATGTATTTTATGACAACATTAAGGTAAACAGTTGTGACAACTACTATTACGATCCTGACCATGAACTGAATGCATATTATAACGGACAGTTTGGAGATGTCAATATTGACTTCAATACAGATTATCTTCAAAATGGAAAGAGCAGCAACTCTGTATTTCAGGAAATCAGTCAGACTTCGGAAAGCCGTGATGTACATTCTGTAAATAATGTAAAGAACCGGCTTGTGGCTGGTAAGCTTACATTATCACTCCCATTAGGTGGAGGTACTTTTGCCGTAGGCAGTGAAGTAACCTATACACATAGAAATGATGACTATATAAATGAAGAAAACTATGTACCTACTTCATACAGTAAGATTGAAGAACTTAATGCTACCGGATATGCTGAATATAACCGCAGCTTTCCATGGGGTGACTGGTCGCTTGGTCTGAGATATGAGCATGTAAAGTTTGACTATTATGAAGACGGGAAGCATATTGATGAGCAGAGCCGTACATTTGATAACTTTTTTCCTAATATCACCTTCTCAAAGCAATTAGGGAAAGTGCAGACACAATTAAGCTATACAGCAAAAACTCAAAGACCTACTTACAGCGAGTTGAGTAACAATGTATTCTATTCTGACCGATTTACTCTCCAGAAAGGTAATCCAACTCTTCGCCCTACAATCATACATGACCTGACTCTTTCCGGTGCATGGAGATTCCTTCAGATGTCATTGTCCTACTCTCAGACTAAGGACTGGATTCTCAACTGGGGTGAACTGGTGAATGAAGATGCTTCTCTTACCATGCTAAGTCAGCGTAACTGGGATAAATCTATTCCTATGTTTACCGCATTTCTGTCTGCCTCTCCTAAAATCGGTTGCTGGTCGCCTATGCTGAGTGTCGGAATGCAGAAACAATGGCTTACCATAGATTATTTTAAAGAATCGAAAAACTTGGATAATCCCATATTTACCGCCTCTTTCAATAATACCTGGGTATTGCCGCTTGGCTTTATGTTAAGTCTTGATTCATATATACAGAGTGCAGGTGCTACACAGAATATTTATTCAGAAAAACCGTACGGATATGTGAATATGTCACTCAGAAAAAGTTTCTTGAATGACGCTCTAAGTGTTGAATTAAGAGGAAATGATATTTTCAACACAAATAAGATAAACTATAATCTATATAGTGGTGATTACTATCTGTATCAGAAAAGTGCTTGGGACAGACAGGAGTTTGCGGTAACAGTCCGTTATAAATTCAATACAGCCAAGAGCAAGTATAAAGGAACTGGAGCAGGCGATAGCCAGAAGAACCGTATATAAAATATTAGACCCCAATATGTCTTAGACTGAAAAAAGTAGCCCTAATAAGGATGTTATGATAGAGCATAAGATACAAAAAAAGGAATGTTATTATTCCAGTCGAATTCGGTATAAAGCCAAATTCGGCTGGATATATCATTGAGACTATCAACAACCTACTCCAAAACAAAGCGCAGCTCGTACATTCCAGACACCGTTCGATAACAAATTTTCTAGTAAACCTTGTGGCTGTACTGGGTGCTTATTGTTTCATTGATTCTAAACTTATCCCGAACTCAGGTATAAACTATAAAAAAGCAGAAAAACAACCTCTCTTTTTGTTACTGTATGAGATTCTATTTATCTTTGTTTCCCGTACACAACAAGAACGAAGATTAATGAAACGTATATTTTTTATAGTTAGCATATTGTGGGTGTCGCTGCTTTCAATGCAGGCACAGCCTCAGGTTTTATTTAAAAATAAGGTACAGGATTTGGGTTATATCTTATGGCGTAATCCTCGTACTATTGTTTATGAGTTTTCTAATACAGGCGACAGGCCGTTGGTCGTGTCCAAAGTAATTCCTTCTTGCGGGTGTACTACTGTGGACTGGACTAAAGACCCGATTCCTGCCGGTGGAACCGGGCAGATTACTGCTGTGTTTGACGCAGAAGCAATCGGGCATTTCTACAAAGACCTCAGTGTGATAACCAATGCCTCCTATCATCCGTTTTATTTGGAATTCAACGGAGTGGTGACGGCATCTTCTGAAGATTACTCGCAGACACATCCTTTTGGATTCGGAATGGTCCGTTTGGATAAGGACGAGGTGGAGTTTGAACAGGTGAACAAAGGTGACCAACCGGAGTTTGTGATAGGAGTGGCCAATGCTTCCGACAAGGCATATACTCCAGTCATGATGCATTTGCCTCAGTATCTCAAAGCCAAGGCAGTGCCTGAAGTGCTGGAAAAGGGAAAGCATGGTAAGATTATCTTGACACTTGATACCGATTTGTTGCCTAAACTGGGTATTACCCGCACATCGGTGTATTTGTCTCGTTTCTCGGGAGATAAAGTAGGACGTGACAATGAAATCCCTATATCGATAGCGTTGCTTCCCGATTTCTCCAAGCTTACCAGTCAGCAGCGAAACAATCCGCCGGAACTGTCGTTGTCGGTTGGACAATTGGAGATTTCAGGATTGAAACCGGGAAAGAAGAAGGCACAAACCATATTGATAACCAATAAAGGAAAGTCAAATCTGGAAATATACGACATGCAAGTGTTTGGCATGGCTTTGTCTGTCAATCTGAAAAAGACAGTCATCAAGCCAGACGAAGTGGTGAAGATGAAGGTGACAGTCATTGCCGACAATCTGAACCGCAGCAAATCTCATCCTCGTATCTTGATGGTGACAAATGATCCTAACCACTCGTTGGTGACTATTCGCGTAAAAGCCAAGGTGGAGGCAGAGAAATAGGGACGATTGATTGTTCCTGTTTGCCGTTGTCTGTATCTTAGGCTGATGCTTAAAACCGATACTTTTGAACACTTAAATAAATAATTATGGAACACCCCGAAAACAGTAAGGAATATAAAGGACTGACAGTGAACAGTGGAGTGGCTCAGCCTTCTTCGGTCAATCCTTATCTGGCTCAAAGGAAACGCGTAAGGAGACGTCAGTTTACAGCCGGTGAATTTGTGGAGGGAATTGTGAAAGGTGACGTGACTGTATTGAGTCAGGCTGTGACCTTGGTAGAGAGTGTGAAGCCGGAACATCAGGCTCTGGCACAGGAAGTAATAGAAAAATGCCTGCCCTATTCGGGAAACTCTGTGAGGATAGGAATCAGTGGGGTTCCTGGAGCAGGGAAAAGTACATCTATTGATGAGTTCGGACTTCATGTCCTTAAACGGGGAGGGAAGCTGGCTGTGCTGGCTATCGACCCTAGTAGTGAACGCTCTAAGGGGAGTATCTTGGGCGACAAAACTCGTATGGAGAAACTTTCTGTACATCCCGATTCCTTTATTCGTCCTAGTCCGTCGGCCGGCTCATTGGGCGGTGTGGCCAGAAAGACCCGTGAAACCATCATTCTTTGTGAAGCAGCCGGATTCGATAAGATATTTGTTGAAACGGTAGGTGTAGGACAGAGTGAAACGGCAGTCCATTCCATGGTGGACTTCTTCTTGCTGATTCAGCTGGCAGGTACCGGCGATGAACTGCAAGGTATCAAGCGTGGTATAATGGAAATGGCAGATGGCATCATCATCAACAAGGCCGACGGAAACAACATAGAGAAAGCCAAGTTGGCTGCTGCCCATTTTCGGAATGCCCTTCATCTGTTTCCTGCTCCAGAGTCAGGATGGACTCCGCAAGTGCTGACTTACTCAGGATTCTATGCTATCGGCATCAAGGAAATCTGGGATATGGTGTATCAGTATATTGACTTTGTAAAGGCAAACGGATATTTTGATTATCGTAGGAATGAGCAGGCCAAGTATTGGATGTATGAAACGATCAACGAACATTTGCGCGATAGTTTCTATCATAATCCGGAAGTGGCGGTTATGCTGGCCGAACAGGAGAAAGAAGTTTTGGCGGGGCGTGCCACTTCATTTGTGGCTGCCCGTAAATTGCTTGACATCTATATGAATAAACGATGACAGC
>JARIAN010000056.1 GCA_029257865.1 Phocaeicola sp. | reverse complement strand
GTTAAAGCTTAATTGTTTTCCTTGTGATTTGTACTTCATATTCTTCATTTTAACTATAAATTTACGAATTTTCTTCTTAAAGTACAATTATTACCGAAGCTATTTTGCTGAAAATCAGTTAATATTTTGCTAAAAATAGTTTTTCAGTGAACCCTAAGTATGCCATTATTTTCCAGTCTGGTAAAGATTCTTTCCAGCGTATCCTGCTGATGGAAACGGACATTGGCATTACCGTCACGATTCTCAATGCCGACAATATGGTCACCGATGACAGCCACTCCCGGACTGTATCCCGTAAACTTCTTATATGTCGGTTTTGCATCATATTTCTCTGTTTCAATGAACTGGTGGTCAAAATCCAAATCATACATTTGTTCCTTGCGTAACTCTCCGGTAGATATAAGTGACCTGACCAGAAGTTCATTCATTTTATCGGCTGTATTGAAGTCGTATGATTTCCTTGAGACAGGAGACGTATAGGTTATGTTTGAGGTAGTCAATTCCTTTATGGCACGTAGAATCGTATCAGCACTGCATGTCCTGATTTTTGGGTGAGAGGAAAGATGCCTCATAAGATGTGTGGAGACGTCCTCAATGCAAGAACCACCACAGAAGAATACACACATGAGGGAGCGGAGTATTTCACTGTAGCTGTAGCCGAAGGATTGGCAACGTTTTCCTAAGGTTGAATCAATCACATTGGATAAAAGAGCATCAAATTGCTCCATGATTGAAAATATTCCGCCAAAAGGGGTGATTTTCTCCGATTTTATTTATACTTTAGCCATGTCAGATGAAGATTTGTTTGTTTTTTTGCAACACTAAGCAAAGTGAATCTTCTGATATGACAAAGTACTGGGCAATATATTATTACTCAGTACTTTAATTTATTTTTTTTGAAATGTGTTGCGGATTTAAGGATAATATAAAATCGGGTAGGATATGGGAAAGAGTGGAAGCATGAATTACGTGTATGCAAACAATGAATATCATGTTCCACTCCATGTAAACCCCATCCGATTGAAGAAAGGAGGTGTTACCGATGCAAAGGTAATGATTATTTTGAAGCACAACAATTCGAGGATTTGTTGCTTTGTGTGAATAAAAAAATTAATATCATAAACAATATTTAGAATTTTATGAAAAAATATATCATAAGAACTGCATTCGTTGCAGCATTCGCTTAAATGGCTGGTTATAGTGTATATACATCACAACAGGAAAAAACAATGTCGGACCTTGCATTGGCTAATGTGGAAGCGTTGGCTGGTGGAGAAGAAGCAACTTGTACTTTCTCTCATGTAGAAAAAGATCAAGCAACAAATAAACTAAACTGTTCTGGAAATGGTTCTCTTTGTTGCTCAATGTAATTAATTATAGTTTATAAGAGTACATTTTCCTTTATATAAATTTATTCAAAGGAAAATGCGTCTACTATTTAGCAAAAATAAACAAATGAAAAATATAATTTTACTGTTAAGCTTATGCATGGTGTCGTGTGTTCATGTATCTGAAAATATGCGGCATGAGGCAAAAGATATGATTTCATTTTCTAATTCCAATGTTGAAAATAATGAATCATTATTTGATGTCAGATATATTAAACCGGCAACAAACGATTCTTGTTTGCTTGGAGCTATCGGACAAATAGAAATGGTATCAGATTCCTTTCTAATCATTTTGGATATTAATAATTATTCCCTTTATGCTTTTTCACCTGATGGTAAATTCTTGTCCACTATAGGGTCAAAAGGAGATGGTCCCGGAGAATATATAAAACCATCCTCATTTTTTGTTGACAAATTGAGAAATCGTATAGGCATTGTTGACATTGGTAGACAAAAGGTTATATATTATCGAATGAAAGATTTTTTGTTCCAGTCGGAAAAAATGTTACCATTTGAAACCAATAGTTGTGCTGTTGCAGAAGACGGTAACATTCTTTGGAATAGTATAGGCTATGATTCGAGTGATATAGGAGATAATTATTTTGTATTGACAGATAGTACTTTTCAGATTATTGAGACAGCAGTTGAAAAACAATTTAAAAGTGGGTATGGATTTGGAGACTCTCGTAATGTTTATGCATTTCAAGGGAAGACGTATGCGTTTTCTCCTTATGATTCAGGTGTCTGGGAAATAGGAGACGGTTGTGTTGAAAAACGCTTTGAATTGGATTTGGATGATCATACAGCTCCTCTTTATTCATTCCTTATGGAAAAAAGCAATGGTGGACAAAACCCTTACTTTAGGGCTCTTGAAGAATCTGATTATGTATCGTATTATACTATCCGAGAGTTTGCGAATTATTGCAGCGTGTTGTATATTGTTAATAATGAAAGATTTGTCGGTTTCTTTGACAAACGTACAAAGTCTTCTTATTTATATACTTTAGAACTATTCGGGAAAATGTTAAAGGTGGGTGACATGAGTTATTTGGCATCAGGTTTTTTTAATGACTACAGTGTGTTCCCTTTAAATATTTCAAATTTATTAGAAATGAGGTCGGATGGATATTCTTTTAGTAAGGATTTGGATATTCTTTTACAAAACTCTTCTCCTGAAGATAATCAGATTCTGATGTGTGTTAGAATGAGGTGACTCTAATACGGTAAACTTGTGTATAGCTGATAATTTTGAATAGTTACTTACTCAAGTTTCTGATTTAGATTTATGCTGTTTTTGCATAATTCCGCAAAGCCACAAGTCTCTCTTCTTTTTCTAAAACTTGTCGTAGGATATGTTCAGAATCAGCTTCTAGAACTTCAGCGATTA
>JARIAN010000002.1 GCA_029257865.1 Phocaeicola sp. | reverse complement strand
TAAAGAAATATTGGGTCATAGAGACACCAGTCCTGACCTTGATGGTGACGGAATCGTAGAAAAACATGAGTGGATAAAGATGTGCCCATGTTTTGATGCTAAGAAGGAGTATTCAGATTTGCTTGTAGTATGAAATACCTACCATATCTTTTGATTACAGTACTGGCCTTCTGTTTAGGTTGGTGCAGCCGGTCACCTTCGGTAAAGGACGTTTCAAAGTATGATACCATACAGAGTGAACCTATTGTAATTACCAAAGTCAAGGTAGACACTCAGTTGATTATATCTCCATTTCCTTATCTTGCATGGATAGACCATACTGATACGATAAGAACGGACAGTTGTGTACATCTGCGTGAATATAAAGAGTACCAGGATAGCAGTTATTATGTGAGAGTTAGTGGTGTTGCTCCAAGGCTGGATGAACTTCAGATATATCCTAAAACCGTGTATCAGACTAAGTATATTTACAGGGATATACATAATAAAAAGAAATGGGGGATTGGTCTAAGTGCAGGGTATGGTTTTGGTACAGGTGGAGTCAGTCCTATTTTGGCGGTGTCGATCAATTACAATATTTGGCAGTGGTGAGCTGATAGGTATGGAAATAGCCCTCAATGGAATTATCCAAAGAGGGCTATTGTTAACTGAGCCTCATCATCACTAATCATCCCGTCTGCACCAGTTACATATATAGTTACTGGTATTAGTATTGATTAGTTCGGTATGGGCATAAAAAAAGTGAGGGGAACCACCCCCTCACCAAAAGTCAAACCAAAATCAGGACCACTGCCCTTCATTATGGCATTGCAAATATACGATATTATTTTGTATAAACAAAAAATCCCCGCATCGGCTTAATGCGGGGACGTGTCAAACAAAGTCACTTAATTAAATTTAAGCGAAGCCGAAGTATTCTTTATTGTATTGCTTATATCTTCCAGTGCGTTCAGGAAAGTCTGAAATTCATTTTGTGTGAATTTTGCCGACTTACCATTTACTGTATATCCATTTATGCGCTGGTACAGCCAGTTACGGCTTTTACCGAAATATTTCTTTGCAATGTAGCTGAACGAGATAATATCAGGAAGGTCGCCAAGTTTCTCCTTTAGTATAGTTTCTTCCGCTCTTGTAATAAAATCCTCACAGGCCTCAACTGTAGCTTGCAGTCCGGCTTTAGAGTCTGCGATGTACTTGTTTCTATCTTCTTCACTCATTGAAGATACCTTTTCCTGCATTTCTTTTTGGAAGGCAAGTTTCTCCTCAACAGTTTTTAGTCCTTTGAACTTCTCAAATGCAGCCTGCATGTCTGCGTTAGGAAGATATTTATTCATATTATCCATATAATTATTTTTTAATGCCCTCCCGACTGGGAGGGCTGTTTGTTACTCTTTTTCTAACATCTTTCGGATTTCGTTCATCCTGTCGAGAATGTCATTTATCATCTGCTCGTATTCTGACTTGTCCTCGATAACTCCATATGTGGAGTGAAATTCAATGAGTAGTTTTAAGTTCTCGTACTCTCTTTCTAACTTTTTTCTTTCTTCATTTTCCATGTTGTTTTAATTAAGTGAATAACTCTTTGTTTGACATTACAAAGATAATAAGCATTTGCATATTACCCAAATATTTCGATGCTTTTTTTTACAATAAATTATCAAGAATTTTTCTGATTGCATTGTCTGCGTGTTCCTTCATGATTGACACGTAGTTGAATATCGGTCTGTCCTCTTTCATGGATTGCCCGATGCAGTATTCAAGTGTTGAAAGTGGAATGCCGAGATTAAAGCCATGCTGAACGAATGACTTTCGTGCGGAATATAGTGTGAAGTAATGGTCAATACCGCCAATCTCGGCCAGATTCTTTATTTTACGTGCCAGTACGTTGTAGCAGCTTACATAACTGGTATATCTTCCGAATACCAGTTTCCCTGTTTTCTTGTCCATGTACCGTGTGATGATAGGCTTGGCTTCATCAGGAATTGTGAAGTTTACTACGGCATCACCTTCTTTAGTATTCCTGGTCTTTTTACGCACATATTTGACTTCTACAGCATTTTTGAAGTTATAGTCTAACATATCAATCAGATTCATGCCGGCAAGATAATACGTAAGCATAAAGATGTCACGTATGACAACCATATTATGTTTGTTGAGTTTTGCATCCCGGAGTCGCTTAAGTTGTTCTACCGTGATGAAAGTGTCACGTTTCTTTGCCGATGGGACTTTTGCTGTGACGAACGGATCTACCTCGAAGTTTACGTATCTCATTTTCTTCGCATAGTTTATTATCACTTTCAGGAGGGTAATATATATGTTGATTGAGGTTGGAGACAATTTGCTCTTCTGTAGTGATATAATGTAATTGTTGATACGTAACGGAGTTACCTGTTCCATTAGAGAACTTTCACCGGCATAAGATAGATATTTGTTTACGGCAAGCCTGTACAATTTGTGTGACTTTGCCCGGTCTTCTTCATCTATCTGTGAGAGGTATTCGTTTGCGATGTCAGCGAATGTCCTGTGTTTTTCTCCAACGGTCGGACCCTTTAGTATCTGTATGAGTTGTGAACACGATAGTACATCTATATATGGTATCTGTTCTGTTCTCTCCTCATACATATTTAATAGTCTTTTCAACTTAGCGTTGAGGGCATCCTTGTCAGGGCGTTTGATTATTTTGCCATTCTTGATTTCTGATTCGTTATCTATAACTACATTGGTTGGCATATAACGAGTCTGGCCGGAATGAGTAACTGCAATACGGATTGTGTGTCCTCCGTTCTTCAGTTTTAGGTTTGGTACGATAGTAACAAAAAAATTAGCCATAATTGTTTTAATTATTAGTTTTACTAAAAAAGTGGAATGATTTTTTTATCTGACACCTTCAAATCCGCACTGTAGTTATTCCTGGATGAGATTTTTACTGGAATGTGACTGGAATGAAAGTGGAATGAAATACCGTCAAAAGTGACGTTTTTGTTCATTTCCTTGTTACTGATTTACCTTATGGATAGTTCGGAATAAATCTTTTTTTAGATATAATATTCTGATAATCAATAAAAAAAAGATACTCCCGCCAATCGCTATTGACAAGAGTATCACAACACAAAAACTAAACTAGACTTAACTAAACTATTTAGTTACATTTTAGAAGTTTCACAACTTCTCTATAAATGAACAATGCAAATATAAAATATTAATTTATAAATGCCAAGAAAAAGATGAAAAATATTTTGTCAATTTCAATCACTATTCATTTTGCTTTCCTTGTATAGAAAATTCAGATTAAATGTCTTGATATTTAATTGTATATCTTTTGTTTAAAAAAATATTGATAATTAAAAATCTTAATAAAATTAGAATTTCATATCTTGATACAAGAAACGCTTGATGCTTTTTTTGGCAGTTTTTTCAAATTCTTCCGGATATAATTTAACTCGGGTAATTTGAGCATAGGCCGGTAAGCTACGGTTTATTTCTATTCGGTTAGCTTCAATGGCGGTTTCTAACTTGGCATGGTCCAGGTTTTGGGAAAAAGCCTCATCGTTGTCCGGATAAATCAAGGCGATGAGCTTATCTCCGGAAAGCAATACCAGCGATTCATTTATCAGAGGCATGTTGTTTAGTCGGGCTTCTATCTCTTCCGGATAGATGTTCTGTCCAGAAGCAGTAAGCAGCATGTTCTTGCATCGTCCTTTGATAAAGATGTTTCCTTCTGCATCCTTAATAGCCATGTCACCAGTATGCAGCCATCCATCCTTGTCGATGGCCTGTCGGGTGGCTTCTTCGTTTTTGTAATATCCTAGCATCACATTCATTCCCTTGCAAATCAGTTCTCCGGGAATATTTTTAGGGTCGTCAGACAACACTCTTGTTTCCATGTTGGCAACAGTCTTTCCGCATGAGGTATATTCCAGTTCATCCCATCGGCTATGGCAGATAAGCGGTGCAGCTTCTGTCATTCCATAAGCGATGGTGTAAGGGAAATTTATTTTGCGCAAGAAAGCCTCAACTTCCTGGTTAAACGGCGCTCCCCCCACAATGATTTCAATGAAGTTGCCACCGAAGACCTCCATGGCTTGCTTCTTGATTTGTTCTTTAATCTTGTCGCTGATGATAGGTAGCTTTAAGAGTAGCTTTCCAAGGCGGTTATCGACTTGTGGCAAGATGTTTTTTTTGAAAATCTTTTCTACTACCAGTGGAACGCAGGCAATCATTCTAGGCTGTATTTTGCTAAACGATTCGGCAATGATTTTAGGTGATGGCATGCGTGTAAGGAACCACAGGTGAGCTCCTATGGTGATGCCGTAGAGGAAGTCTACTACCAGTCCGAAGATGTGTCCTAGCGGGAGCATGGAAACGATGCGGTCTCCAGCTTTCAAGCCTACCTTGTCGTGTACGTGGGCGATATTTGACATAATGCTGCGGTAAGGAAGCATCACCCCCTTGGAATATCCGGTAGTACCGGAAGTATAGTTGATGATGGCTAGCTCTTCAGGCTTTTCACGGCGGTAGCACACGTCATTGGAGCGGAAACGGCAAGGGTATAATTTGCCGAACTCTTCATTTAGGTGTTCACGTGCATAGGTTAGTTGTTCCGAACGTGAAACGACAAGGTTAAAGTCTTTCAGTTCGATGATTCCTTGCAGGTTAGGCATAGCTGCTTCATTGAAGTTCTCCCAGACCTGATCGCCCACAAAGAGCAGTTTGGCATCTGAGTGATTGACGATGTTGTGCACGTTGTCTGCCTTGAATTCATGTAAGATAGGCACAGCTACAGCTCCGTAAGTGATGGTGCTCAAGAAAGCAGCCGTCCAGTTGGCGCTGTTTCTTCCGCACAGTCCTATTCTGTCGCCTTCTTTTACACCGGCATGACGAAATACGATGTGCATCTTTTCGATGATGCGGGCTACATCTTTATATTGTAATGTAGTTCCTTTATAATCGGTTAGCGCGTCAAGGTTCCAGTTTCTTTTGATGCTTTCTTCTATCGTTTGTATAAAACTATCTTCTGCTTTCATATTCATTATTGTGCAATTTGATGCACTTTGTTGCGCAAAAGTAATAAAAATGAGCAAAAAATAGGACGTATGCTTTGTTTTTCTTTCGTTTTACACTGAAAAGTAGTAGGTGACGGACAGAAAAACGAAGAAAAATACAAGTATTTTATGCAGTGACAAGCGCTTTTATGAGAGTGTTTCTCCGTTAGATTACATACTTTTATTATATTTGCATATAAATGTCGGCATTTTGTTCGGCAGGTAAAATAATCAAAATATTTTTATTTATTGTAAAGGTTATGTTGGTATATAATACGACTTATCATGTGCAGATGAGTGATGCACGTAATTTTGTAATTTGGTTGTCTGAATCATATATCCCGGAAGCGGAGAAGACCGGCGACTTGAAGAACCCTCGTATCTTACGTATCTTGAGCCATCAGGAACAAGACAGTGAATGTTTTTCTCTTCAATGGGAAGTGGAGAGCAGTGCCGCGTTGCATCATTGGCATACCCAGGTTGGTGCTGCGTTGAATGAAGAGATGATGAAGATTTTCAAAGACCAAGTGCTGGGATTCCCTACATTGATGGAGGTAATCAAGTGATACAGCCGGTAAAGGAAAAAATCATCTTGGGTATCGACCCCGGAACCAATATCATGGGATATGGGGTGCTCAAGGTGACCGGAACTCGTCCGCAGGTCCTTACGCTGGGGGTAATCGACCTTCGTCGGTGTTCAGACCCTTATCTGAAACTGAAACACATCTATGAGAGGGTGCAGGGGGTGATTGCTTCTTATTTGCCCGACGAATTGGCTATCGAGGCTCCTTTCTTCGGGAAAAACGTACAGTCTATGCTCAAGTTGGGGCGTGCGCAGGGGGTGGCTATTGTGGCTGCTATGTGCAGAGATATTCCCGTTACGGAATATGCCCCTCTGAAAATCAAGATGGCCATTACTGGCAACGGACAGGCCAGCAAAGAGCAGGTGGCGGATATGTTGAAGCGTATGTTGCACATACCCGATTCGGAAATGGGACCGTTTATGGATGCTACTGATGCACTGGGGGCTGCTTATTGTCATTATTTACAGATGGGCAGGCCGGCAGTGGAGAAAGCTTATTCGAGTTGGAAGGATTTTATTGCAAAAAATCCGGGTAGAGTAAAAAAATAGATTTATGGATGCGAAACAATTTTTAGCTGTGACTGCTGCTATGGTGGTGTTGGGATGTACGCCTTCGCGTAAGACTTCTTTCGGCTCTTTCGATGAATATCCTGTGTATCAGGGGAAATGGGATGAGATGAACTATCGTCCTTCTGCTACTGACTTTTCACTATGGGCCCCTACCGCCCAGGAAGTAAGGGTGATGCTTTACGAAGATGGACAGGGCGGTTCTCCAAAGGAAATGATTCAGATGGAGCTGAAGGCAGATGGTATGTGGACTGCTACCGTGAAGGGCGACCTGAAAGGCTCGTTCTATACTTTCAATGTGAAAGTGGATGGTGTTTGGCTGGGAGATACTCCGGGAGTGATGGCAAAGGCGGTGGGCGTGAATGGAAACCGTGCAGCCATTACTTGTATGGAAGAAACTAATCCTGAAGGGTGGCTGCAAGATCAACGGCCGCAGCTGAAAAGTTTTTCGGATATCATTATCTATGAAATGCACCATCGTGACTTCTCTATTGATACGGTTTCTGGTATTCATCATCGGGGAAAGTTCCTGGCCTTGACAGAAAAAGGGACAAAGACTTACCTGGGAGAGTCAACGGGTATTGACCATCTGAAAGAATTGGGGGTGACTCATGTGCATTTGCTTCCTTCTTTTGACTATTCTTCTGTAGATGAAACACGTCTTTCAGAACCTCAATACAACTGGGGGTACGATCCTAAGAACTATAATGTGCCAGAGGGTTCGTATGCTACCGACCCTTATAACCCCTCGGTGCGTATAAAGGAGTTTAAGCAGATGGTAATGGCTCTTCATCAAGCAGGTATCCGCGTGATTATGGATGTGGTGTATAACCATACGGCTGTAACGGAAGGGGGAAACTTTGAACGTACGGTGCCGGGCTATTTCTATCGTCAGGACAAGAACGGCAAATTTGCCAATGCTTCAGCCTGTGGCAATGAAACGGCTAGCGAAAGGGCTATGGTGCGTAAGTACATTGTCGAGTCTGTGTGCTACTGGGCAAAGGAATATCATATTGACGGCTTCCGTTTCGACCTAATGGGTATTCATGATATTAAGACAATGAACGAGATTAGAAGTGCATTGGATAAAATAGACTCTTCTATCTTTATGTATGGAGAAGGGTGGGCGGCCGCTGCACCGCAGTTGCCTGCTAATGAATTGGCTATGAAGAATCAGACTGGGCTGATGCCTCGTGTGGCTGCTTTCAGCGATGAGTTCCGCGACAGCCTGCGTGGCCCGTTTGGTAATGATAGGCAGGGGGCTTTCCTGATTGGACTTCCAGGTTACGAGGCGGGAGTGAAGTTCGGTCTGGTGGGGGGCGTGGAGCATCCGCAGCTTCAGAAAGACAGCATACATCGTGTACCTAAAATATGGGCGTCTGCTCCTTCTCAGATGATTAGTTACGCTAGCTGTCATGACGATTTGTGCTTGGCCGACCGGCTGAAGGTTACGGCTCCGTGGGCTTCTCCTCAAGAGCGTATGGCCATGTATAAGTTGGCTCAGACTGCAGTGTTGACTTCTCAAGGAGTGCCTTTTATTTTTGCTGGAGATGAAGTGATGCGCGACAAGAAAGGGGTACATAATTCTTATAATAGTCCGGATAAGGTCAATGCGATTGATTGGCGGAATAAGACTACTTGCAAAGAGGTGTTCAATTACATGAAAGGGTTGATTGCCATGCGTAAGCAGCATCCGGCGTTTCGTTTGGGTGATGCAGAATTGATTCGAAAGCACCTGGAGTTCTTGGAGGTGCCGGCTGGTGGAGTGGTGGCATTCCGTATTAACGGGAAACCTGCAGGAGAAACTTGGAAAGACGTGACGGTGGTGCTGAACGCTCGCAAGGAGCCGGTTAAGATAGAGGTGCCCGAAGGACGTTATCAAGTGGTATGTGCCGATGGTAAGATTCAGCAGGATGCACCGTTGGGAGTGATGCAAGGCGGGCAGCTTATAGTGTCTCCTCGTTCAGCATTGATTGTGCATCAATAATGTTTTTTTCTTGTGATTCCCAAATCTTTTCAGAATTGCTTTGTTACTTTGCATCATCAATAATGATAAACCTAATATAATTAATGGATATGAAAAAGTTTTTTTTGATGATGCTGTCTGTATGTATGATGCAGTTTGCATGGGCTAATGAAGACAGAGCCGTAAGTTTTGAACAGTTGCCTCAGGCGGCCCGTAGTTTTATACAGACTCATTTTGCAGGGAAAAAAGTTGCATTCTCCAAGATGGACAGGGACTGGCTGGAAGTGTCTTATAGTGTAGTGTTGGTTGATGGAAGCAAGGTGGAATTTGACCGTAAGGGCAACTGGACGGAGATTAAGTGCAAATCGGGTTATGTTCCAGAGGTAGTTTTGCCACAGCCTATTTGCCGTTATGTAGCCGAAACCTATCCCGGAGAAAAAGTGGTGAAGATTGACAAGGATGATGATCATCATGGCTATGAGGTGCAACTTTCCAATCATTGGGAGATAACTTTCGACGCTAAATTCAATGTGGTGGATATGGAGCGTTACGATGATTGATGGAAGAGATTTTCAGATAAAAGAAAAGTCCTGTCGGCTTTAGAGGCTAGGCAGGACTTTCCGTATTTTGTTGTCAATAAAGAATCTCATTAAAATCGAAAAGCCAATCGGCTTCGTTGAGCAGTGGGTGATGCTTGTCTTTTTCCGATAAGATAACTTTGTCGGCTGGTATACGCCAGTCAATGCCTAATGTCGGGTCATTCCATGCTATGGCTCCTTCACTTTGAGGAGCATAAAAGTTGTCGCATTTATATTGGAAAATCACCTCGTCGCTCAGTACGCTGAATCCATGTGCAAACCCTCTCGGAATGAAAAACTGGCGGTGGTTGTCTTCTGTCAGTTCTACTGCCACATGCTGTCCGAACGTTGGAGAACCTTTGCGTATGTCTACAGCCACATCCAGTACAGCCCCTTTGATGACCCGAACCAGTTTACTCTGTGCAAAAGGCGGCTTTTGAAAATGCAGTCCGCGTAGCACTCCATAGCTTGATTTACTTTCATTATCTTGCACAAACCGTATGGTTTGCACTTGTGCATTAAAATCTTTTTCCGAAAAAGATTCAAAGAAATACCCTCTGTCGTCTTTAAACAGGCGAGGTTCAATAATGACTACCCCTTCCAGGGCCGTTTTAATTACCTCCATAAAATGATTATTGCTTGTTAGGTTTAAATTCGTTGATTACCTTGAGAAGGTATTGTCCGTATTGGTTCTTCAGCATAGGTTGAGCCAGTTCGCGCATCTTGTTTTCATCAATCCACCCTTTGTGGTAAGCGATACCTTCCAGGCAGGCAATCTTGAGTCCCTGCCTCTTCTCTATCACTTCGATATAGGTAGATGCTTCAGCCAATGAATCGTGTGTGCCAGTATCAAGCCAAGCGAATCCTCTTCCTAGGGTTTGTACCTTAAGTTCCCCGTCTTGCAGAAAACGTTGGTTGACTGTTGTGATTTCTAGTTCTCCACGTGTCGATGGCTGGATGTTTTTGGCTATATCCACCACTTTGTTAGGGTAGAAATATAGTCCGGTGACAGCATAGTTCGATTTGGGCTCCTTAGGCTTCTCTTCAATAGAAAGGCATTTTCCATGCTGGTCAAATTCTGCTACTCCATATCTTTCCGGATCGCTCACCCAATAACCAAAGACGGTAGCTTGCTGTTCAACTTCAGCAGTACGTACAGCCTCTTTGAGCATGGCGGAAAAACCGCTTCCATGGAAAATATTGTCGCCTAGAACTAGGCAGGCAGCATCTTCACCGATAAACTCTTCTCCGATGATGAAAGCCTGGGCTAGTCCATCGGGACTAGGTTGTTCGGCATATTCAAAGCGGACACCAAAGTCACTGCCGTCGCCTAGCAGGCGGCGGAATCCCGGTAAATCATGGGGAGTAGATATGATGAGAATCTCACGGATGCCAGCCAGCATCAGGACAGAGATAGGGTAATATATCATTGGTTTGTCGAAGATTGGGAGTAGTTGCTTGGATACTCCTTTGGTTATGGGGTAGAGACGTGTGCCTGAACCTCCGGCTAAAACGATTCCTTTCATAGAACATTGTTTTTTTTGTAAATGATGGTGCAAGTTACTTATTATTCTTGTTGTAAACAAAGATTTAAAGGCTAAAGTAGTTGTTTGTGAGATTTTATGTATATTTGTATCATTTGATTAACGAATATATGATTTAATGCAATTATGGATAAACGACATTATTTGATGGCAGTTGTATGCTTGATGGCTTTGGCTGGCTGTACACAGAAAACAGAACTTCCGGAGAATCCCAAGGATAAAGAGGAATATCGCGACCATAACGGAAACAGCTGGATTTACAATGCAATGCTGATGCGTTGGGCTTTGATGCCTTCTATGGCGAACGGTTTTTCAACTACACATTATTATTATCCTAAGACAGGTTCGTGGACAGATGCCAACGGTTCGCGGGTGAATGCGCCGTCGGGAGTAAAAATAAAATCGTCCTCTTCGTCTTCAAAATCGAGCGGAAAGGTGTTTGGCTCAAGTCGTCGCTCTTCTTTTAGCAGTCATAGTTAAGGTTGTACTAATATTGAAGGATTGTTTATGAAAAGAATGGCAATTGGTCCGCGTATGGACTATAAAGATAAAATTGAAGCTTTAGGTTTTGATTTTCACGGAGATTACTGGAAGGAAGAGGCTTATTATGCCATAACGGAGGCTGAAGTGAGCCGTCTGGAAGAAGCTACTGCTGCAGCTTATGAAATGTATTGTGATGCGGCTCAGTATATCATTGATGAGAAGCCGGAGTTTATGGAGCATTATCTACAGCTTCCTCCGGAGATTGTGGAACAGATTCGTGATTCGTGGGAAAGCGATGAGCTGAGTTTGTATGGTCGGTTCGACTTTATGATAGACCGTACGGGAACACCTCGTATCTTGGAGTTTAATGCTGATACGCCTACTTCCTTGCTGGAGGCATCGGTCATCCAGTGGCAATGGAAAGAAGACCGTTTTCCACAGGCTGACCAGTATAATGGCATTCACGAAGGGCTGGTGCAGTCTTGGAAGGATATTTTTCCGAGTGGGGCGGATGTTCACTTTGCGGGCTCACTGAATGACCATGAGGATACGGGTACACTGCAATACCTGGCCAGTACTGCAATGGAGGCCGGATGCTCTACCCGAGTGCTTGACATCAATGATCTGGACTTGAATCAAGGGGTGTTTAAAGACCCTTCGGGGGAGCAGGTAAAACATTGCTTCAAACTTTATCCGTGGGAATGGATGGTAGACGAGAGTCCCGACGGATGTATGGCTGATGTACAATGGCTAGAGCCAATATGGAAACTGGTGATGTCTAACAAGGCTATTCTGAGCACGTTGTTCGAATTGTTCCCTGACTCTCCTTACGTACTTCCTTGTTTTGTTTCCCGTCCGCAGCAGGGGCGTTTCTGCAAGAAACCGGTGTACTCGCGCGAAGGGCATAACATCAGTGTCGTGGATATCCATAATTGGGAAGAGCGTCCTTTGCTGAAAGAAACTCCGGGTGATTACAATCAGGGGGCTTATGTTTATCAGCAGTATGTAGACCCTACTCCGTATTCGGGGCGTTATCCGATAATCGGTTCTTGGGTTGTTGGAGGTGTGCCCGCCGGTATAGGTATTCGTGAAAACACATCCGAAATTACAGACAATATGTCAGAGTTTGTTCCGCATATTATTGAGTGAAGATAGGTGAGTGCATGGAATATTATTGGGTTGGAATTGACAAATTAAGGATATAATATAGGTACTGCAAATATAATTTAGATGACTATGAAGCAAATTATTTATTCATGGATGGGCATAATAGCAGGATGCACCATCCTTGCCGCAGGGTTCGTGTTTTTTATCAATCCTTATAATATTGTTCCAGGGGGAGTATATGGAGCAAGTATCGTGTTGCATAATTTATTCCCCTCTATTCAGGTAGGAACGTTTGGGTATCTGTTTGACATTCCATTGTTGATTTTATCAGTCTTGCTGCTAGGTTCCAAATTAGGGACACGTACCATTGTGGCAGCACTTCTTACCCCGATGATAATGAATGTCATGTCGCGGATGGTTTATCCTACTCAAGAGGCCTTGGAGCAATTAGACCCTACTTTGTTGCTGGGAGGTACCATCAATATGACCGAGCATTTGATGTTGACTTGTATTATAGGTGCTGTATTGATTGGAATAGGCTCCGGATTGGTAGTTCGTTGTCAGGCTACTACCGGAGGAAGTGATATTGTGGGGATGTTGTTACAGAAATATGCCCATATCCGTTTCTCCAATGCGATATTGCTGGTAGACGGTACAGTGGTGTGCTTCGGATTGGTTGTGATAGGTTTCGGACTTGGTACCGCCAATGATGTGAGTCAGCCTTCATGGCATCTTTCCTTTTATTCGCTGATTTCCATTTTTGTGATATCCAGAGTAATAGCTTATATGATAAATGGTGCACGAAACGATAAATTAATATTCATCATCAGTGATGAGAAGTTGGAAACCTTGCATCAGTATATCCTAAAGGACCTTGACCGTACAGCTACTTGCATCAAGAGTTCCGGACTGTATACAGGAAAAGACAAGACCATGATTTTCTTGGTAGTAAGTTATCAGGAAGTGCAAGGGGTGAAGTTAAAAATCAAGGAAGCCGATCCACGCGCCTTTGTAGTGGTGACTGATGCTTACGATACCTTTGGCGAGCGTTGGAAAGAGCTTCCTTCTGTACATGAAATTTATCCGGAGTGAATTACACTTCGGATAAATTTTTGTCTTTTTATTTCTTGATGAGTTTCACGGCTGCCCAGCGGTTCTTTTCGCGGTGATGGGCAAATTCCAATCCCAGACTTTCTCCTTTTTGGCGGATAGCTTCAATATCTTCTGTGTAGAATCCGCTCATATAGATTTCTGAACCGCTATGCATGCAGTCTACATAGGCGTGCATGTCGTTCAGCAAGATATTGCGGTTGATGTTGGCGATGACTACATCAAACGGTTCACGGCCTTTCAGCAGGCTGGCGTCGCCTAGTTCCACATGAATGTTGTCAAGGTGGTTAAGGGCGATGTTATCTCTTGAATTGTTTACGCACCAGTCATCAATGTCGATGGCAGTTACTTTTTTAGCCCCTCTCATGCTGGCCAGAATAGCCAGGATAGAAGTGCCACATCCCATATCGAGTACCGATTTGCCTTTCAAGTCTGCGTCCAGCAGTTCCCCTAAAATAGAGTTAGTAGTTTCATGGTGTCCGGTTCCGAAGGCCATTTGTGGATTGATTACGATATCATATTCAGCTTTAGGATAGTCTTTATGGAAGGTGCTGTGAATCACGCATCTGTTTCCTACTACGATAGGCTGGAAGAAATTCTTTTCCCATTCCTCGTTCCAGTCTTTGTCTTCCGGTTCTGCCAAGGAGTAAGTGACGGTAGTATCAGGCATCGGGAAGTTGGTCAAAGCCTCTTTCAGTTGTTCTTCATCAAACAGGCTTTGCTGTACATAGGCCTGCATACCTCCTTCACATTCCACAAAACTTTCAAAGCCGATTTCGGCAGTCAATGCAGACAGGATATCTGTAGCTGTTTCGCTACAAGGCTGCACTTTAAATGTTACTTCAAAATATTTCATTGCTCTTGGTTTTTTAATGATTTTATAAAGGCTCTTTTGCCAAGTTGCCCTATTGCTACAAAAGTAGGAAAAAACTTTGGAAGTAACGGTAGAAAGATAAATATTTGCTTGTGTAAAATAAGTTTTAGGGAGTATGAAACGATTGTCTGCAGTAAGATATTGTTGAGTTACAATCGTTGTTTTATAAAATACAATCACTGTTTTATGAATTGCTGTCTGCAACTTATGAATGTTTCAGGTAATGTTTTCTTTTTAGGAGAAATGTCTGCCGCTATTCTTCAAGAGGCTGTATTTTTTTGTTTTGTAACATTC
This sequence comes from Phocaeicola sp., assembly GCA_029257865.1. Classification (GTDB taxonomy): domain Bacteria; phylum Bacteroidota; class Bacteroidia; order Bacteroidales; family Bacteroidaceae; genus Phocaeicola. The sequence goes on along the minus strand of JARIAN010000002.1, from coordinate 17,055 downwards.
TTTAGGGAAAATCCTATCATTGAATAGGGAATTTCTCTATGTAGAACGCAAAACTATTTATAAATTTGTCATTGAGAAAAAAGATATAGTTAAACCCTTTAATAAATAAGACTTATGAAAAGTAGAATATTGGTTGCATTTATGTTGCTTTCTTTGCCTTGGATAGCTGTGGCACAGAGCGATGACGACCTCTATTTCATGCCGAAAAAAGAGAAGAAGGCAGAAAAGAGAGCGGACACTGCTCCTGCAAAGAGACAACAGTTGAACAAATCTTCTGTTTATGCAGCGCCGAACTCTACGGTGTCTGTAAGAGATATTTCAGGGAATACTCGTAATGTAGATGAATATAATCGTCGTTACACTGCACGCGACAATAAGTTCTCCATGAAGAATGATACGCTTTATATTGAGGAGAAACCTTATGGAGAACGCGGTGAATGGGTAAATGGATTTGAGGGTTCTGAGAGCGACTATGAATATGCTATGCGTATTGTGCGTTTCCGCAATCCGCGCTATGCTATCCCTGTAAGCAGCCCGTTGTATTGGGATGTGGTCTATGGAGCTTATCCTTCTTGGGAGTGGAATGTATATGATGATGGAATGTATGCGTATGTATTCCCTACTTACAGTAACCCTGTGTGGTGGGATTGGCGTTGGAACTGGGGATTCTCTGGTCCGCGTTGGGGATTCAGCTACAGCTGGGGACCGTCTTGGTATTATTCCGGCTGGTACTCCTCTTATTATTATGGCGGATATTGGGGACCTTGCTACGGTCCTGGTTACTATCCTCACTATCATCATCACCATTATTACCCGTCTTATGGATGGGATAGCGGATGGGTTCGTTCGGGACACACTGATTACCGTCCTTCCAGATATTCCGGCTATTCTTCTTCCAGAAGAGTGAGCACAGTGCGCACTGGAAGTTCTTATAGCACAACTCGTGGAGAAGGTTACCGTAACAGCAGCTCAAGAAGAGGTTCCGGCTATTCTTATAGTCGTGTAGTAAAACCAGGAACAACTTCCAGCCGTGGAAACTATTCATCGGTGCGTCCGATTAATTCGGGAAGCAGCACACGTAATCCGGGTGCAATATCAGGAAGTACCCGTCCGTCAAGAGGTAATAATTCTTATGTTCGTCCAAGCAGTACGGTAGACCGTAGCGGAAGTACTTATAATCGTCCGAGCAGTACTCGTCGTAGTGTGGAATACACTCGCAGCAGAGATAGCTATAGTCCGGCACGTAGCAGTCAGTCGCGTTCCAGCTACTCTTCAGGAAGCAGTAGAAGTAGCTATAGTCGTAGTGGCCTTTCGGGCGGAAGTTCACATACTAGAAATGGTGGCGGCTCTCGTTCCGGTGGCGGTTCTCGAAGATGATGAGGTGGAATTTAAAGGTAATTAGAAAATGAAAAGGAAATTAATGACAACTATAATGGTTGCCGGAGCTTTTGCTTCGGCAACCATGGCGCAGAATCAGTATGATGCGCTGAAACTGATGGAAAATGACTTGAACGGAACGGCACGTTTCGTAGGTATGGGTGGTGCGATGAGTGCATTAGGAGCTGATATCTCTACCATAAGCACTAATCCGGCAGGTATCGGGTTGTTTAGGGGAAATGATGTTTCGGTCAGTTTCGGTTTCAGCAACAATCGTTCTTTGTCAGAACATAGCAGTTTGTCTATGAAAGAGAGCCATACTAAAGGTTCTTTCGACCAAGCTGGTTTTGTGTGGGCTACCAAAATAGGTAACCGTACGGGATTGCGCTATCTGAATGTAGGCTTCAACTATAAGAAACGTGCCAACTTCAACCGGCAGTTCTCATCTAACATGAATCTGAACGGAAATTCTTTGACTTGGCAGATGGCTGAGATGCTTGAGCGTGCAGGTTATAATACGAAAAAACATTTGGATGAACTGATTGCTGCAAAAAATCCTTATACGGACGAGAATTTTTATGGCACTCCTTATTTGGCTGCCATGGGATTTCGTACCGGACTGATGGACGCCTCGCTAAAGGGGGATAAAGATGAAGAGCCTAAGCCGGAAAGTGAAATAGACCAGATTTATGGTTGGAACAGTGATTTGGGGGAATATTATAGTCGCGAAGAAGGTGGTATCAACCAATTCGATTTCAATGTTTCCTTCAATACAATGGACCGCTTTTACTTCGGACTTACGGTAGGGGTGTATGATGTGGATTATAACAGGTACTCTTCTTACGGGGAAGCTATTTACCGGGAGTTTGAAAATAAAGATAAGCCGGGTGAAATGTTGTATGATGAGGGTGCTTTTACTTTAAACAATTACCATTCTACGGAAGGAGTGGGGGTTGACTTCAAGATTGGTACCATTATCCGTCCGTTTGAGGACTCGCCGTTCCGTGTCGGTTTGGCTATTCATACACCTATTTGGTATTCATTGACAGATAGATATTATGCAACCTTGAACACTGACCTGCAAAAAGTAGGACTGAAGCCGGAAAAGTATTCGGAAAATCTTTCTGAATATTTCCACGGAGGTTCGTATTTCCTGGATTACGCACTGGTTACCCCATGGCGTTTCAATATCAGTGCAGGAACAGTTTTAGGAGGAATGATGGCATTGGATGCAGAATATGAGTATGAGAAATATTCTACTGCCCGTTTGGAAGATCTCGACGGCTATGAACTTAACGGCACACAGGCCATTAAGGAAACCTTGAAAGGAGTGCATACTTTCCGTGTGGGTATGGAAACCAAGTTCTGTCCGGAGTTTAGTATGCGTGCCGGATATAACTACAAGTCGGCTCCAATTGTAAGCGGTTCTTTTAAGAATATAGCAGCTACCGACGAGACACGTACCGATGCTTCTTATCTTAATCCGAAGAACCATCAGGCAGTAACGTTCGGCTTGGGCTACCGCGGTCGTTTGTTGTATGCAGATGTCGCTTATAAATACGATTTCTATAAAGCCGATTTCTGTCCGTTTGATGGTGGTGTGGATGATAATCAGACCCCATTGATGGAACCGGCAAAGATTACCAACGAGCGTCATCAAGTACTGTTTACTTTAGGAGTTCGTTTTTAGTTGATGCGGTAAAAACATAGAGTATGGAGGCTGTTTTAGATGTGAGTTTAAAGCAGCCTTTTGTTGCGATAGAATGTTTAATCAAACAATAATGTAAATGAAGGTTAAGTTTTTGCTGTTGTGCGGCTTATTGATGGGATGTTTTTCCCTTAAGGCACAAAATAAAGAGTATCAAAAAGCATTCGAACGTTTGGAAAAACAGTTTACCAGACGTACGTTTTATGATGATTTTCAGACACACTGGCTGAATAAGTGGCATATGGATGGTCGTACAGCCAAGGTGGAGGTGAAAGACGGAACATTGAAAGTATGTGCAGGAAACAGGGCGTATGTGGATGAAGACCATGTGGTGTTGTGGACCCGGAAGGAATTTGAAGGGGATTTGAAAATTGAATATGATTTCACCCGTTGTGATTCTTCTAAATATTATTTCGTAAATATCCTCTATATCCAGGCGCAAGGTTCGGGCGAAGGACCTTATAAAAGGGACATTTTTGAATGGAATGAATTGAGAGATGTGCCGGCTATGGATGTTTATTTTAACCATATGGAAACTTACCATATCAGCTATGCGGTGACAGGAACAGAGAAGCCCAATGAAAAGGAGTATATCCGAGCGCGCAGGTATATGCCTCAGAACAAGAAGGGGTTGAAAGGTACAGACCTTCGTCCGGAATATTTTGAAACCGGATTGTTTAAGATTGGAGTGCCTTACCATCTAACTTTTATCAAAAGTGGAACCGACATTTATATGAATGTCAAAGGAGATGGTCGGGAGGAGACTTTTTATTTTGATGCTTCTAATTTCCCAAAGATAACCAAAGGAAGAATCGGTTTGCGTCAGATGTTTACCCGTACTTCTTCTTATCAGAATTTCCAAGTGTTCCAGCGTAACAAGTGATAAATCCGAAACAGGTTAAATATAAGGTGAAATAATGAAAAAATGTTGTTGGTTATATGCAAACGAACGCATCAATACCTATTCGGCTTGTTTTATCGGAAAGACTATAGCAGAACTGGTAGAAGAGTTCAATCACGATGTGGGCAAAGTAAACCGGGACCAGGACCATGCATATTATCATGAAGCTCTCTTGCATGCCTTTGAGGAGAGAGGGGTGGATGTTTCTGCAGTCAGTGATGGTCGTGAAATATGTTTTGCACATCAGGTAGAATATGATGAAGAAAGCCGCTCCTTGGTTGTCATGAGGTAAGGATTGGGCTTTAGGTAAAAAAGGAAGGGGCAGACTGAATGAATAAAGGCAGTCTGTCCCTTCCTTTGTGAAGGTGATAGGTGGCATTATTTTTGTGAAGCTATAATCTTGAGGTCTAAGTCTTTTCGGTCGATGTATCTTTCGAAGAGAAAGCTAGGCATTCCCATTGCCATTCCTGCATGGATAGTACCTTTAATGCCTAGCAACTTTTGGAATTTATTGCGGTGGTCCAGTTCGGATGCGCTGCATACGAATCCGGTATAGAATTGTGCAATGCCCAAAGACTCTGCCATCAGTGAAGCGTTTTGATAAGCCAGGTTAGAGTCTTGACACCCAAATCTGGATTTCGAGTCAGTATAGAAGAACAGTACAGCTTTTGCATTTCTTAGAATCCCGTCGTTCCCTCGTCTCAGTTCGTCGCGCAAGCGGCGGAATACAGGTACATAGTGATAATTGTCGGGCATAATTCGTTTTAGTAAAGGCTTCAGTAAGGGGGTCATTAGCCAGTCGGCAGCATTATTAAATTCTTGGATAGTGATTCTGCTGATTTCCGCCATTACTTCTGGGGCTGTAACCAGTACCATTTTCACTCCTTGTGCGTTAGTGGCAGTTGGCGCACGATGTCCGGCCTCAATGATTTGCTGCAAGTCTTCCATGGGAATTTCTCGGCTTGAAAAGGCTCTGTTGGAACGTCGGGAGCGGATAAGCAAGTCCACCTGTTCCGGAGTGGGCAGTTGGTTGCGTGAGAAAGCATGGATGTGGTTTTCCGGAAAATCGCTGTGTGTGATGGCCGAGGTAGGACATACCGCTACGCAATGTCCGCAGCTGATACAAGACTCACTGTCTACAGTAATCTGATGGTTTTTGTCGAGTTGGAACAAGACAGAGGGGCAGATGCGAACACATTTCTTACATCGGATGCAAGCATCATGGTTGATAGAGATAGTTGCCATAGTTAGCTATTAGTTAAAATCGTCATATAAAAATATCCGTTTCGCCGAGAAATACAACATTGTTTTCTCCTCAGAAAGCGAAAAGACCTTACAAAGTTAGCCTATTTTTTGATAATATTCGTGTGGAATGATAGTTTCATTGTATCTTTGTAACTAGTAAAGTGATGTGACACATGAAGAAATATCTGTATATCCTTGTCGGTTCAATATCTTTGGCTTTAGGCATACTGGGGATTTTCCTTCCGGTACTTCCTACTACACCGTTTTTGCTTTTGGCTGCCACCTGCTATGTACGTAGTTCATATAGACTGTATCGTTGGTTAGTGAGCCACCGGTATTTGGGCACCTATATCCGTGGTTTCTTGAAAGACCGTGCGATTCCACTAAAGGCTAAGGTTATTTCAATTTCCCTGCTTTGGTTGACAGCTCTTTATTGTATCTTTATAGTCTTTGCTGCTTGTTGGACTAAGATTCTGATGGGAGTGGTAGCGGTGTCGGTTACTGCATATATCTTTTCTTTTAAGACACGAAAACTAACTTGTCCTAGAACATGAATCAGTTGAAATTTATATCTCGAAATGAAGCTGTTGCCCGTATGAATGAGTTGGGGGCTGCTGGAAAAAGTTTTTTCTTTTTAATAGACTACGATGAGTCTCATTGCCTGGTAGAAGAGCCTGCCGACATACCTTCTGAAGAACTGTTGTTTGCATTTCCCGGAGTGAACAATCTTGCTGGAGTATCGATGGACACGCCACATCCGGAGCATTTTGAATGGAAGCCTTTTCCGCAGACATTCCAAGAGTATGCTCGTTCGTTTGATGTGGTACATCGTAATATCCATGGAGGTAATTCTTTTCTTGTCAATCTAACTTGTGCTACGCCAGTTAAAACAGACTTAACTTTGCGTCAGGTGTTTGAACACTCCAAGGCACGTTATCGTTTGTGGGTAAAGGATTCTTTTACAATGTTTTCTCCAGAAATATTTGTCCGTATTGAAGATGGATTTATTTATTCACATCCGATGAAAGGGACCATTGATGCCTCTTTGCCTGATGCTGCCCGTGTGCTGCTGGAAGATGAAAAGGAAGCAGCCGAACATGCAACGATTGTGGATTTGATTCGAAATGATTTGAGTAGGGTTGCTACTGAAGTTACGGTAACTCGCTATCGGTATTTGGATGAGTTGCGAACAAATTTCGGGCGGTTGTTGCAGATGAGTTCGGAGATTCGTGGACTTTTGCCTCAAGGTTTTACGGCTTCATTGGGGGATATCTTTTTCTCTTTATTGCCAGCCGGCTCCATTACCGGTGCCCCCAAACCTAGTACATTGAGTATTATAGCTGAAGCTGAGACCTACCAGCGTGGTTTCTACACAGGGGTTACAGGATATTTTGACGGTAAGAACTTGGATAGTGCCGTAATGATTCGTTTTCTGGAGCAGGATGCCGATGGGGAGTATTGGTTTAAGAGTGGAGGAGGAATCACTTTCCGTAGCCAGGTAAAGAGTGAATATGAAGAAATGATACAGAAAGTATATGTGCCGGTTTATTGAAACAATCCGTATAGAAAATGGAGAAATCTGTAATGTGTCTTACCACAACGCTCGGTTGAATGAAACCAGAAGATGCCTGTTGGGGAAGACAGACAGGTGGAATATAGCCTCGTTGTTGAATCCTGAAAAGATCGCAGGTAGGGTGCGGTGCAGGCTGACTTATGGCAAAGAACTGCTAGGGGTGGAATATATTTCTTATACGCCACGGCAGGTGGAAAGTTTGCAGCTAGTGGAAGCAGACTCTTTGCAGTATGCTTTTAAATATGCCGACCGCTCCGGCTTGGATGAGATATTCTCTGAAAGAGGAGAGGCTGATGATGTGCTTATGGTGCGCAACGGTTTGCTTACCGACACATCTATAGCGAATATTGCACTTTGGAATGGAATAGAATGGCATACTCCATCTTTGCCTCTCTTAAAAGGCACTTGCCGTCAGCGATTGTTGGAGGAGGGGGTTATTGTGGAACGGGAAATCCGGGCTGACCAACTAGGCAGGTATACTGAAATATGTTTGTTTAACGCGATGCTTTCTTTTGGAGAAATTCAGTTCAAATGTGATAGGATTAAGGGACTGTGACTATTGATTTGAAAGAAAAAAGAGGGCGTAATTTGAAATAAAGAGAATTGGTTATATCTTTGTAATTGAATAGGAACGAAATATTAAAGTATAAAATATGAAGAAAAACATTACACTGGTGGGTTTGATGGCAGCTACTATGACCATACAGGCTCAAAATGGGGGAATATCTGCAGATATGTTGAGGCAAATGAGAGATGCATATCAGCCTACTCCGTCGGAAAAGGCCTTGCATAATGCAATGGCGGGAACTAGTATTGGTGTCTTGGCCAAGAATCATGAAGTGTTGGCCGATTTCGATACTAACTTCTCTAATAAGGTGGTGTCTCATGGCATCACAAATCAGCGTCAATCGGGACGTTGCTGGTTGTTTACCGGACTGAACGTGTTGCGTGCCCAGATGATGGCCAAGCATGGTTTGGATGATATGAAGTTTTCGCAGGTTTATTGTTTCTTCTATGACCAGTTGGAAAAAGCCAACTTGTTCTTGCAGGGAGTGATTGATACCCGTAAGGAACCTATGGATAATAAAATGGTGGAATGGTTGTTCCGTAATCCGTTGAGTGATGGCGGACAGTTTACAGGTATTTCTGATATTATCGAAAAGTATGGCGTGGTTCCTGCGCAGGTAATGCCGGAAACTTACTGTAGTGAGAATACATCTCATATCGCTCGTCTGGTAACGTTGAAATTGAGAGAGTTCGGATTGCAGTTGCGTGACGAAGCTGCCGCTGGTGCAAAGACTTCTGCTTTGGAAAAGAAAAAGACAGAAATGCTGACTACGGTATATTATATGTTGGCACAGGCATTTGGAAAGCCGGTGGAACACTTCACTTGGACTTATAAAGGGGTGACTAAGGAATATACTCCACAGTCGTTCTATCAAGAGTTCTTAGGAAATGACTTGAGCGGAAACTATGTGATGCTGATGAATGACCCAAGTCGTGAATATTATAAGTGTTATGAAATTGATTTCGACCGTCATGTATATGATGGAAAGAACTGGACTTATGTGAACCTTCCGGTAGAGGATATCAAGGAAATGGCTATTGCATCTATCCAAGATAGCACAATGATGTATTTTTCTTGTGACGTAGGTAAGTTCCTTGATAGAGAAAAGGGCACACTCGATTTGAAGAATTTTGACTATGAGTCAATCATGGGTACCACTTTCGGAATGGACAAGAAACAACGTGTGCAGACTTTTGCCAGTGGGTCTAGTCATGCTATGACTTTGATGGCTGTAGATTTGGATAAAGATGGAAAACCAAAGAAGTGGATGGTAGAAAACAGTTGGGGTGTAGAATCAGGCTATCAGGGACATCTGATTATGACCGATGAGTGGTTTGATGAATATATGTTCCGTCTGGTGGTAGAGAAGAAATACGTTCCGGCTAAGGTATTGGATATACTGAAGCAGAAACCGGTGCGTCTTCCTGCATGGGATCCGATGTTTGCTTCGGAAGAATAAATCGTTTCTGGCTTTGCTGGAAATAAGATGAAAGGCTGGAAGTGGGTATGGCAATGGTCTTGTCGCTCATTTCCGGCTTTTTGTGTTATCTTTGAGGAATGTGTGTGAGGTGTTTAGTAGGGCATAAAGGTGGATAAAAAGGCTGTTTGATATAGAAAAGAACGATTTTTGAGCTTTTTTGTGCATTAGTTTTCTATAAAAGATGAATTTAGATGGGAAATAATGTGAAAAATTCAATGTTTTTTGCGTAATTTGTATTATTATTTTTCACGTGATAGATACGATAATTATTAAGTATATGAATAAACTTACTCAGCGTTTAATAAAATCACTTTCCGGTATCGACATAAAGCAGTTGCTGGCCGAGAAAGAGAACTTGTCAGTCAGTAACAAGCAGTTGGTTTCCGATTTGAATCAGATGAAGCAGGAAGTGCTTTATTTTCGAGATTTGCAGAAACAGAAGCAAGAAGAATTGGATAAGGTTTTGTTGCAGTTGGAAGAGTTGCAGACTTCGGTTGATGGATTGCAGCAGGAAGTGGATGCTAAGGAGGCTGTTTTGTTGCAGCAGACTTTGCAAGTGGAGAAACTAGAGAAAAAAGTGAAAAATGCTGAGACGGAATCTGCTGGAGCAGATATGGCTTTGGAGAACTTGCAAAAGGAAGTGACTGTATTGAAAGGGGAAAAGAGTCAGTTGGATAAGGAATTATCAGTTTTGAAGGAGTCTTTATCTTCAGCAGAAAAACAGTTGCAGGACAAATCGGCGGAGTTTGAACAATTTCGTCAGCAGTCTGCCGAGGAACAGGAGGTCTTGAAACTGGCAGCTGCAAGCAAGCAAGATGCGTTGGTGCAGCAGTCGGCAGATAGTCAGGCTGCTTTGTCAAGTTTGCAGCAAGAATTATCTGAAACTTGTTTGGCAAAGGAACAGTTGGATAAGGAATTATCAGTTTTGAAGGAGTCTTTATCTTCAGCAGAAAAACAGTTGCAGGACAAATCGGCGGAGTTTGAAAAATTTCGTCAGCAGTCTGCTGAGGAACAGAAGGTATTAAAACTGGCAGCTGCCGGCAAGCAGGATGCGTTGGTTCAGCAATATGAAACATTGCAAGAAGAACTGGTTACATTGAAGGGGATATTGGATCAGGTTGAGAAAGAAACTGAAACAATTCGTCAGGAAGCAAGTGAGAATTATGACAAGTTGGTAGAATGGGAAGAGAAATCGGTTGCGTGGAATACTGAAAAGTTAGATTTGTTGAAAGAGAAGGAGCAACTTGCAAATAATCTGTCAGATAAAGAAGAAGCGTTGAAACTTCAGTCAGAAGAAATTGGTGCTAAATCGGTAGAACTTGAAACACTGAAAGGACAATTAGCAGAAACAGAACTTATAAAAGATAATCTGAAGGCGGCTCAAGTATTGGTAAAAGAGCAGGAAGAGGCAATGGCTTTGTTGCAAAAAGACGCAGCGGAGATGGTGCAACTTCGTGAACAGGTGAAGGAATTGGGTGTGCTAAAAGAGCAAATTGTTTCGCTGAAAGAAACGGTAGCTTCTAATGCTCATCTTGCGGAAGAACTGGAAGAGTATCGGCGTGCAGATGCTGGTCGTGTGGATGAAATTGCAGCGTTGAATCGTCTGATTGCTGAACTGAAGGCACAGAAGGAATCGGAAACTCTGCAGCCAGAAGAGGAAGTAGAGAAAAACTTAGAAACCGTAACTTCTGTTGAAGAGGTTGTGAATAATAAAGAGAATAAGGTGGAAGAACCACAAGAAGTGGCTTTGCAAGAAGGGGTTGAAGATGTAGTTGCGGTATCAACAGAATCAGAAAATTCGGAATATGTGGACGAGGAGAGTTCAGATGAGGTAGGAGGTAACTTACTGGATGCTTATCAAGAGATGCAAGACAGACTGAAGAAAAGTACATCAACTCATCCATATACTCGTATTACCACATTCCCCAATGGTTGTCAGTATATTTTCGAGTCAAAAACATTGCAGGTCAAGGCAGAACTGTTTACTTGGGGGGTAGAAGGAAAAGAAGTGGTAAAAGGGGAGCCTCATTTTATTTCACATAATGAAGTGATGACAGTGGAAGGATTACAATCGCCGTTTATGTCTGACCCGCTGGAATGTGACTTTTCGGAAGAAGGAAATGGGGAAGAAGTGGCAGAAACTTTGCTGATGGCTGTATGTACTTATCGCCCGTTGCATATTTCTTATCGTGACAAAAATGGTCGTGTTTCGGAAAGAAATATTTATTGGATGGCATTTCCGCTTAACTCTGGTTCTGTTAAGCTTCCCGACAGCAAATTGTTTCAGCATCTGTTTGGAGAAAAAATAGATTCGGAACGTTTAGTGGCTATGTGTGCCCATTCAATGGAGAGTCGTATCTTTACAGTATCACAAATACTTTCCATACAGGTTTTTGATGCTTTTGTTACTACCGAGCGGGGGATTGATGCACAACGTAGCGGATTGAAAGATGCTTTGTTGTCGGAGCAGTATGAGGCAGCAGACATGATTTATCAGTGTATGCCTAAAATGTACAGAGATGGATTTGACATAAAGAGTAACCGTGCACATTATTATATGTTGGAGGGTGACTTTGAGAAAGCTGCAGATATTTACTTGTCTTTAGCTCCGGATACAAAAGTAAACAAGAAACTGAGTTGGGCTAGATATAATGTACAGCAGTTTGACCAGTTTATAGAACGAAACATCCAACCGGATAAATTTATGCAATTAAAAGAGGCCTTGAAGGCGGAAGGTTGGAAGATATAATTTGTCTGGATGAATGCTATATCGGAAAATATCCGTATCTTTGTACCATATAATTGAACCTATACATTTACAGAACATAATAATATGCAGGAAAAAATTATTATTCTCGATTTCGGTTCACAGACTACACAGCTTATCGGCCGTCGTGTACGTGAATTGAACATGTATTGCGAGATTGTACCCTACAACAAGTTCCCACACAATGACCCTTCTGTGATTGGTGTCATCCTTTCTGGAAGTCCGTTCTCGGTATATGATGAGAAGGCTTTCAAGATTGACTTGGCAGAAATCCGTGGAAAGTATCCAATCTTGGGTATTTGTTATGGAGCACAGTTCATGTCATACGTGAATGGCGGAAAGGTGGAGCCGGCTAATACCCGTGAATACGGACGTGCACACCTCGCTCAGTTTGATCATGAGAATCCTTTATTGAAAGGAGTACGTGAACATTCACAGGTATGGATGAGTCACGGTGATACAATCACAGCAATTCCTGAAAACTTTGAAGTGATTGCTTCTACTGATAAAGTGGCTGTTGCTGCATATCAGGCTAAGGGTGAAAAACTTTGGGGGGTACAGTTCCATCCGGAAGTATTCCATAGCGAAGACGGCACTTTGCTGCTGAAAAATTTCGTAGTGGATATTTGTGGCGGAAAGCAGGATTGGAGTGCTGATAGCTTCATTGAGTCTACTGTTGCTGAGTTGAAACAGCAGTTGGGTGATGATAAGGTAGTACTTGGTCTGAGTGGTGGTGTGGATTCTTCTGTAGCTGCAGTATTGCTGAATAAGGCTATCGGAAAAAATCTGACTTGTATCTTTGTAGATCATGGCATGTTGCGTAAAAATGAGTTCAAGAATGTGATGCACGACTATGAATGCTTAGGACTTAATGTTATTGGTGTAGATGCCAGTGAAAAGTTCTTTAGCGAATTGGAAGGTGTTACAGAACCAGAGCGTAAGCGTAAAATTATCGGAAAAGGCTTCATTGATGTGTTTGATGCTGAGGCTCATAAATTGAAGGATGTAAAATGGTTGGCCCAGGGTACTATTTACCCGGACTGTATCGAATCTCTTTCAATTACAGGTACTGTCATTAAGAGTCATCATAATGTAGGTGGATTGCCGGAAAAGATGAACTTGAAGTTATGCGAACCTTTGCGTCTGCTCTTTAAGGATGAGGTGCGTAGTGTAGGTCGTGCGTTGGGTATGCCTGAGCATCTGATTACTCGTCATCCATTCCCAGGACCAGGCTTGGCAGTTCGTATCTTGGGTGATATTACTCGTGAAAAGGTTCGTATCTTGCAAGATGCTGATGATATCTTTATCCAAGGTCTTCGTGATTGGGGATTGTATGATGAGGTATGGCAGGCTGGTGTAATCTTGTTGCCTGTACAGAGTGTAGGTGTAATGGGTGATGAACGTACTTATGAACGTGCAGTAGCTTTGCGGGCTGTAACTAGTACAGATGCTATGACTGCCGATTGGGCGCATTTGCCTTATGAATTTATGGCTAAGGTCTCAAATGATATCATCAACAAGGTGAAAGGTGTTAATCGCGTATGTTACGATATCTCTTCAAAACCACCTGCCACAATCGAATGGGAATAAGTTTTCTCTTTTTATGATTGGCATATAGAGAACTCGTTTTTATGATGAGTCTTTTGATAAAAGTCCGGACTTGGTAATCAGGTCCGGACTTTTTTTGTAGGTACGCTCGGCATGAGATGAATATTTTTGACAGAGCTGAAAGTAATTGTTGAAATGAAGAAATAAAAAAAGAGGTAATCTTTAATAAGAATACCTCTTGTAGAGCGGAAGACGGGGCTCAAACCCGCGACCCTCAGCTTGGAAGGCTAATGCTCTATCAACTGAGCTACTTCCGCAATTTTAGTGGGCAAAGATGGATTCGAACCACCGAAGGCGTAAGCCAGCAGATTTACAGTCTGCCCCATTTGGCCACTCTGGTATTTGCCCAATCACTGAATGAATAATGTTATTTAAAAAAGAGCGGAAGACGGGGCTCAAACCCGCGACCCTCAGCTTGGAAGGCTAATGCTCTATCAACTGAGCTACTTCCGCAATTTTTTAGTGGGCAAAGATGGATTCGAACCACCGAAGGCGTAAGCCAGCAGATTTACAGTCTGCCCCATTTGGCCACTCTGGTATTTGCCCAATCGCTTTTGTGGGTTACCTTTCGTTAGGTGTTTCCCTCAATTGCGATGCAAAAGTAATGCTTTTTTTTTAATCTACAAACAAATCAGAAGAAAATTTGCACATTTTTATTGCAGTAATTGCACATTCATCTCCTTTATTGCCTAGTTTACCTCCTGCACGGTCTTCTGCTTGTTCCATTGTGTTGGTTGTGATAAGTCCGTAAATTACTGGTAATCCAGTAGTTGCGTTTAAGTGAGCGATGCCTTGTGTTGTTCCGGCACATACATAATCAAAATGTGGAGTATCTCCGCGAACTACGCATCCAATTGCAATGACGGCATCTACTTTTTTGCTTTTAATCATTTGAGCGGCTCCAAAAGTGAGTTCAAAACTTCCAGGAACAGTTTTTACCAAGATGTTTTCATCTTTGGCACCATGCTTTTTTAAAGTCTTTACAGCGCCTTCAAGTAGTGCACCTGTAATGTTACTATTCCATTCGGAAACAACGATACCGAATCGCATATTAGATGCGTCTGGTACAGAATTAAAATCGTAATCGGAAAGGTTGTGATAAGCTGTAGCCATAATTTCTATTTTTAATAATTATATTAATATTTGCCGAATAATCTCTCCTCCGTATGAGTCTTTGGTCAGTATTTCGAACTTCTTCTACGGCGAAAGATTCTTTTTCAATGTCTATTCCATGATTCTTGCAGTTACAAATATAACAAATATGAATTAAAAAAGCATCATATATGTATAATTAATAGCAGGTGGTCCGATAAAATCAGACCACCTATTTCAGAATTAGATATACAATCTTCTTCTTTGCTCCTCCTCCAGTTTAGAAATGTATTCAGCAAATATCTGTGGAGTGTTCTCTGGATTCTCAATATCATGAGTATCCACCTGTCTGATTACGACTTCACATCCCAAATAATGAGCCAGTCTGATGAAGTTGATGACTCCATAATCTTTCCCTTCCGCTATTTGATAAAGAGTAGATGTGGAAATACCTGCATCCTTGTCGGCACACAAGAAATAGACTCCGCACGCTGTCGAACGCTTCAACAGGAACTTCCCAATTTCCTCTGCCGACTTTACGGCATCATCCGCATACATTGGCGGATGCTTTGGAAGTTTCAGCGCACGCTGCACATTGTACTTTCGATACTTCACGATAATCACTCCTAGTAGTAACAAAGAAAATACTACCCAAAACATTGGTGTTGTTTCCATAATTAATTAATGTTAGTTAAACAATCTATTACTTCTTCTAAATTACAGACTGCATCGTTCAGGCAGTCTACATTTTCTTCCATTTCTTCTCCTCTTTCTGATTCTTGAAGAGATTCCGGCAGGTTGCTAAAAGCATTTTCTTCTTCTTTGGCAATCCTTTCCAATTCAATCTTGATTGAGCATAATTGCTCTTTCAAATCATTAGTTTGTTGTTTTCTTTTCTTGTTCATTGGTCTTGTAGTTTTAAAATGAAGTAGACCACCAGGATATCACTTCCTGATGGTCTTGTCTAACTAAAAATATATGCGCTTCACAGCGGATTATGGAATGTTTATTTTATCTTTAATGACTGAAACTATTTGCAAGCACATTGCTGCCATATTCCTTTTCTCAACATCAACTCCGGCATTAATCAACTCTCCTTTATAAGACTGATAAAGTCCATCCAAGAAAGCTTTTATATCCTTATCTGTGATCTTTTCCACATTCACTTCCCTCTGCATATTCTCAAGGTACAATTCCTCTGCCTTTTTCATAAGGGAACGAATGGAGGATCCTTTGGGGTTAGTGCCGGTAATTCTTTTAATTTCCATCCGGAGTTGCACTCCGTTAGTTGGTGAAGTAATTCTTTTTGTATCGGTCACTTCCCCTTTGGATTCTGATACATAATCAATCTTTGCGACAAAGCCATTCTCAACGTCTGTGCAGCTTACAAAGTCACACTCTCCTAGTTTATGTTCTCTGTTCACATCAAACAAGAACAAAGGTATTTCTCTTCTTGCCATCTTTCATTTATTATTAACAATTATGAAGTCCACCAGAATGTCACTTCCCGATGGACCAATCTAACTAAAAATATATATGCGCTTCACAGCGGAGAATTATCGTACAGTTTCTTCATACACATCCTCACCAGTCTCATTGCAATACACGGATACTACACCGCCTTTATAGCACTGGAAATATCCATGATTAGTTCCGTTGTATGTCTCGATATAAGAGATAGCTTCTTCCAATGTTCTATGACCACCAACATTATTCGAATTATTATCATCATTAAAGACAATGTCGTATGTGCAATCAATCGTTTCATCTTCTTCGTATATTTCATAGAAATCTTCTGTGAAGTCACCATTTTCTTTATCTTCGGCTTCATAAGCGGCTATAGCAGCTTGCGCTTCTTCATAAGTTGCAAACTCTTCAATCTTGTTCCCAGCTTCTCTGTCTCTTGTAATGAATTTTTTCATAATTTATAATTTTTAATTGGTTTATAAGTACTCCAAGAGGAGTATCACTCTCCTCTTGGGCATCTAACTAAAAATATATATGCGCTTCACAGCGGATAAATCACCAATTTATCAGTATCTGAAGATTCTCTTTCATTGTTTTATCATCAGGAAAACCTTCAAAAGAATCTAAACCTTCATCATATAACCAACTCCAAAAGTCTGGATCATTCTCAGATTCTCTTTTTACGTAATCAGCAAAGGTCATCCCATCGCCATGGCCATCGCCTGAGTTAGAGCAATATTCATTATAATGCTCTTTCAACACTTGTTGTTTATAGTTAAGTCTTGGTATCATGACTCTGTTCTGTTTCGTGATGTAAACTTTTTTATCACTACCATCGCAGATTAAAAGATACAAGCCCTTTTCATCCTCTTGGATGATTACTTCGTCATCGCCATGTCTCAGGTATTTCATGCCAAAGACATCTTCAACAACATGAAAGCCGTCAGGAAAATCAATATCAAAAGATTCAACTTCTGCTTTATAATAAACAGTGTCATCTGTAGGTTTATTAATACTGAACCTTACACCCTGTTCGTCTGCTCTATAAGCTTCATACTGATTTATTTTAAAAACTCTCATAATTCTATACAGTTTTTACCGTGTGTCTCACGCCTAATTAAACAATGTACTCCTGCAGGGTGTCACTCCCTGCAGAAATAGTCTACAACTTAAAAAACTCATCTAAAACTATGACAAGAACCTTTGCATCCTTATCACCATACCAGTCTTCAAAGTCTGCATCTTCGCAACTGTTGCCCATAATGGTAG
>JARIAN010000094.1 GCA_029257865.1 Phocaeicola sp. | reverse complement strand
AATCCGCATAAACAAACATAACAGATAACTACCCTTAACATAGCTATAGTGATTTTTTAATAATACATTATCTGTTAAGTGTTATGCTCATACTGTTTTCACCATCTGCAAGGACGAAAAGATAGGTGCCTTCAGACAACCAGCCTATATTTACACAATAGGTATCTCCGGCAGAGACAGTTACGGTTTCATTATAAGCCAAAGCACCAGTAGAATCATAAATTACAATACAAGCATTGACCAAGTCTTTATAAGGACGTATTTCTATTACATCATTTTTTTCTGGTATTAAGCTACGTTTTTCAATCAAAACCCATTTATTATTAATCGAATTTCCCCAAACATACCCACTAGAAATAGCCATACAACAAAAAAGCCCTATTAAAAAAGTTTTTATTTTCATATTTTTTGCATTTGATTTTTACTGAGCGCAAAAGTAGAGAAATCTTTTCAATAGGGCTTGCTTGTGAATTTCACAAATACTTCACATTTTATAAGTCGCTATAAATCAGCAATAAATTTATCAAAATCGGATGTAGTTCCTTCTTTTTGGTGAATTTTCTTGTATAGACGTGTACGCGCCATACTCACGGCAGACTGGCTGCGACCCACTACCTGAGCCATGTCCTTAGGCGAGAGTTGTATCTTGACAAGCCAGCAAATATGAAGTTCCATTTCAGACAGATGCGGGCAGAGTGAATAAAGACGACCGGTAAAGTCATCGTATGCCGCATCAATGACGGCCTGCAGTTCCTGCCAGTTTTCGGCGGTAATCCTTACCTCCTCGTGAGCCGCCTTGTGGAAGAATACGTAGACAGAAGAACGGTGAAGCTGGGAGACAAGCAGCCCGCGTTCCTGCTGTTCAATCTGGTCTTTCGCTGCCGACAATTCCAACAGAGCATGGCGCGTTTCCAGCAGTTCACGCCGGGCGGTATCCTTATCTTTTTCGGCCTTACACAACTGCGCTTCCAGTTCAGCCAACTGTCTGCGGCTTTCGGCACGATATGCCTCGCTGCACCGGTACTGTTCCGCTTCCAGATTGCGGATTTTCTG
>JARIAN010000075.1 GCA_029257865.1 Phocaeicola sp. | reverse complement strand
GTAATCTGTGCAGGAAGAATGCTAAAGTCGAATGTAGGACCGAAGTCGTTGTTAGAAAGGTTTAACTCCGTTAAGTTAGGGAGCACTGCAAGTTCCTTGTAGTCAGAAATCTTCTTGCCAGACAAATCAAGAGCCTTCAAATTATTGGCTGCTTCATCTAAAATCAAGTGACCTTGTTCGTCAAAATGTAGACCATTCTGTTCAAGAATCGTTTTTAGCTCAGAATTTGTTACTTGAGTTTGGCTGAAGTGCAGCTCGTTGTCATCGCTACATGACGCTAATCCAAGGCATAGGGCCATGGCAGCAATTCCAAATAGATTGTTTTTCAATTTCATAATAAATATGATTTTTTTTGTTTTTTATTTTATTGGCGCAAATTTCTATATTTTTTTTAACTCGTAAAATACCTAGATTTAAGCAATTTATACATCTTGTAAGGCTTTTATATACTATTTTGTACCTAATACTAGGTATCAGGAGATTCCTTATATTTCCTGATATCAATAAATTTGTAAATTTTTTCATTGAATTTAGCAGTTTAAAAAGACATTATAAATATATTTCTTCACAACAATGAAGGGGGCGGAATAAGCAATTTTTCCCATGTTGAAAATCGTCGGCATATTTTTTCCAGATCAACAAGATATTTTTTTCAGATCGTCGGCATATTTTCACTCAAATGACTATATATTTTAGGCAAAATGATGGTATGATCTTGTGAAAATGTCGGCATGATTTTTTAGGCCCCTTAGAAGGGACCTAAAAAACAACGGTAGCGCCTCTGTTATCGCCGAGTCCGTTGGAAGAGAAACGGGGCTTATATGGAGATTATTGTTGAGGTGTCAGACTGAAAATCATAAATCCGAAATAGCCCTTGTGCTGATTTACTTTCACTTTTTGATTTCCCAAATGTATGCGGGCGGCAAGCTTGTTATATCGCTTGCGCGAAATGTACATTTCCTTCATCTGACCTTCTTCATTGGAAACTACCATATAAAAATGTTCCGTATGGGTCGTTCTTCTTCCCCGATGATGGTGGCTTTGTTTTTTGATGTAGACGGCATGCACCTTCAATATGGTTTCATGAGTAACGGAAGTATCCGCTCCCCAGTAGTTGATGCCTAATAAGACAAAAGAAGACAAGATGCTCATGAAGAGCAGATGAAACAGTCCGTTCAGTATCTTGCTGGAGGAATGAAGGAAGGTGCTCCATTTCATGCAGTAAACAGGAAGAGTGACGATGCCGGATAAAAGCCCCCATAGCCATAAAACCTTTGCAGGTATAAAGGTGTGTGAATAGATAAAGTGACTGGCTAAAAAGAGTATTGCCAGTAAGGCAATAACGATGATGCGGAGTAAGATCAGTCTTGTGCGTTGCTTGTTGGTGCCAGTTGGTCTTGCTGAAGAACTCTTGGAAGGGTTTGTTGATTTTTGTGCATTCATAAAATAAGGTTTAAAAGTTTTTTTGATAGGGTTGAAACTGCTCTAAAAGTACGATACAATTTTCAGTATTCAAAGTATTGGCATGAAAAGATCTCCCGATGGGGAGGCTGGTTAATTATCTTTAAATCTGATGAATTGAATGTTGGGATAAAAGATATTTTTCATACATTGTGTGTACTAATATACTAATACACTTAAAATATGCTGAAAGTATCAAATCTCACGTTTCATTATCCCAAGAAGGGTAAGACGCTAGACAATTTTTCTTTGGAGTTGCAGGCAGGAAACATCTACGGATTGTTGGGAAAGAATGGTTCAGGCAAGACCACCTTGCTTTATCTGATGTGCGGATTGCTTACTCCACAAAAGGGAGATGCCAGGATTGACGGTCAGAACATACGTAGCCGACTGCCGGAGGTGATGCAGAAAATTTTTCTGGTACCCGAAGAGTTGGTACTGCCCAACATGTCCTTGAAGAACTATATCAAGGTGAATGCTTGTTTTTACCCGGATTTCAGTATGGAGAGTATGCGGAAAAACCTTTCACTCTTTGAAATGGAAGAAGATATACAACTCGGCAAGTTGTCAATGGGGCAGAAGAAGAAAGTATTTATCAGTTTTGCACTGGCCAGCAATACTCCTTATCTTTTGATGGATGAGCCTACCAATGGTTTAGATATTATGGCGAAAAGTCATTTCCGTAAACTGATTACGGAGAATATGAGTGATGATAAATGCATCTTGATATCCACTCATCAGGTGCGCGACATAGACCAGTTGCTGGACAATGTGATTATCATCAACGAGAATCGTCTGTTGCTGCATGCTTCCGTTCAAGACATTTGCCGGCATTTGCGTTGTGTGCAGAGCTCAGACTGCGAACTTGCCCGTCAGGCATTGTACGTGCAGTCTTCTGCCTATGGCAATCTGCTGCTGCTTCCCAATCTGGGACAGGAGGATGCTATGTTTAACCTTGAACTGCTTTATGGTGCCACTCTGACCCATCCGGAAGAATTGGCAGCTCTTTTCCCGATGCGCGGATAATGTAAAGGGAGTTATGGATTAATTTAATAATTGGATGAGTATGAAAACTGTTTTTTCTTTTAATCGCAGCTGGTACTTCTTTCGCAGAAGTCTGTTTTTCAATATTCGGAGTATCTTGTTGAGTTCGATGCTAGTCTATGTCATTTTGGTTATCTTGTTTATGCTGTTGTCTACTATAGTATATCCCAGTACCTTGTGGCATAATCCGGAGTTTTATTTTATGACAGAAGACAAGATTCGGTTTGTAGGTCTGTTCCTTTATGGTATTGGACTTTTTGTTTTTCTCTGCATCAGTCCCTGGTGTTTTGGCTTTTTGCCTTCCGATGCCATCAAGAGTCGCCTTACTATCGAGTTGATGATTCCGGCATCGCCGTTGGAACAATATGTGGTAAGATGGCTGTTTTGTATCTTCGGGGGCAGTTTGCTTTATCATGTGGCGTTTGTCGCAGCAGACATTACCCGCTGTTGGGTGCTGGGCTGGCTGTATCCGGGATTGGAAGGATTCAGGTTTTGTGATTTTTGGACACTCTATTCCCCTTCTACCGAATTTCCTCGGAAGTTATTCTTGGGCGGTTTGTGTTATTTCCAGTCTTTCTATTTCTTTTGCGGCTGCTTTTGGAGAAGACATGCCTATATCAAAGCTTCGTTGCTTTTGTTTCTGATGGCAACGGGCGTATTTTGGGTAACTTATGAAATCTCTCAGTTTACAGAGCGCTTGGCTTATTCGGAAGAAGTGAATCTGATTGACTGGTATTCTTATTTTGCCTATTTCCTAGCATTGATTCATTGGATACTAGGATATTATCGGTTGAAGGAATCGGAAAATATAACTCGTTGGTGATTAAAAAAGACGGAAATATGATTTTTACAGAGAATAAAGCAATTTATCAGCAGATAGCAGCGCGTATCCATGAAGAGATTTTGAGCGGAGTCTATCAAGTGGACGACCGTATTCCATCTGTGCGTGAGTATGCAGGTATAGTGGAAGTGAATGCCAATACGGTGATGCGTACTTATGATTTGCTGCAGAGTCAGGGAATCATCTATAACAAGCGAGGCATCGGTTTTTTTGTGTCGCCCCATGCGGTGGGCATCATACGCAAGATGAGGCGCGAGAATTTTCGTGAAGTGGAAGCCGACTATTTCTTCGGCTTGTTGGAATCTCTTGAAATATCGCCTGACGAATTGTATAAAATGTATCAGAATTATTTGCATCAAAAAACTCAAAAACTATGAAACGTACTACATATTTGTTTGTTGCATTGTGTGTGCTGACAGTGCTTGTTGCTATCGGATTGAATGGGTATGCCATATATCAATCCATGGAGTCCGGTAAGAAGCTTTATCAATCTTTTACGCAAGCGAAAGTGGAATTTCTTCATTCCGAAGGGCATTATGTGCGTGCAGATGCCGTTATAAATGAGCGAAATTATTGGTTTGACAAAGAGTTTTTCCCTTCAGACAGTTCTATTAAAGTGGAGCTGCAATGTCCGGCATCCGAGTTTTATGAAATAAATCTATATTATGGTGATGAGAAACAATCGCATGAGGTAATGAATGGATTTTTGCTGAATGACGGGATGCCAGTAAAGATTGACGGTACCAGCAATACTTTCCTGGAGGGTTCTGCCGCGAATGAAAAACTATGGAACTATCAAACTCGGGTGTGGAATTATCGTCGGCGATTGTATGATGTGTTGAAAACCAGTGGCTCGAGCCGGCAGGCGATAGACGGAGAAACAGAACTTTCTCATGAAAGGCAGGTTTGTGTGGATAGCTTGAAGAGTATCGTATCAGAATTTCTGCGTGAGGATATTGCAGGGATAGCCAAGGCTGTAGTTGCTTCCGAACTGAAATATTTCACATCGGAAGAGATTGTTGGAGTGGTAGATACTGCTGCGGTATATTGGCAGCACCCTCTTATGCAGTCATTGCGCAAACAGTATGATAACTTGAAGAACTATCAATGTGAAGGAGGATTCTATATTGATGAAAAAGCTTATACCCCACAGGGTAAGGAAGTTCGTTTGAGTCAATGGGTAGGGAAGGGACACTATACAGTGCTGATAGTAGAAGACTTGCCTTGCCTGCCTTATATGAGGAAGTCGCTTCAAGAGGTTTATGATGCTTATCACGAGAAATATGGTTTGGAAGTGGTGACCTGCTATGATGAGTCTGACTATCAGTATTGGTGTGTAAAGATGAAAAGAAATTCATATCCGGGAGTGAGTGTCAACGGATATACCTCGGGCAAGAATAATTGGTCTTGTTATAATCGAGCAGATGGCACGCTCCAAATCTTACTCTTCGGTCCTGATGGCAGGGTGGTTGGCTCATGTTTGAGTGGTGATGAATTGCTGGAGTTGCTTCATACCATTTACCATGCTTCCTGATTGAATTCCAGATGGAATAAAAAAATCAAGGCTTGATGATGATAATAATCAGCCTTGATTTTTTTATATCAGAAGGTTTCTGTTTTACAATGTTTTCCGGAAACTGCATCCATTTTTCCATTCAGAGCATCCAAGAGCGGTCTTTCCCCGTATGACAATACCTTTTCCACAAAGAGGACATTTGTCTCCTTCCTTGACGTCCGGTATTTTAGTGGCGATGGTTTTCTTTATCGGAACCGTATTCTTGTCGGCATCTTTTTTAGGGCTTCTTGCCTTTCGTGTAGTTTTTACCGGTTCAGGTTCTGCTACTTGAGTAATCCGTCGGTTGGTATTGTCTTTCATTACACTGTAGACAATGTCTGTGACCATCTGTTTCAGTTCGGTAAGGAAACCACCGGCATCATATTTTCCACGTTCAATCTCCCTCAGTTTCTTTTCCCAGATACCAGTCAGTTCGGCCGACTTTAGCAAGTCTTCATGGATGAGGCCAATCAGTTCTACACCAGTTGGAGTTGCTTTCAAGTTTTTTCGCTCCTTTGCAATATATTTCCGTTTGAAAAGAGTTTCAATAATGGCAGCTCGAGTAGACGGACGTCCGATACCGTTTTCTTTCAAGGCATCACGCAGTTCATCATTGTCTACAGTCTTTCCGGCGGTTTCCATGGCGCGAAGCAAGGTAGCCTCGGTATATGGTTTAGGAGGTTGTGTATATTTTTGAGCCAATGACGGCACGTGAGGTCCACTTTCTTCCGGAACAAAATGAGGCAGCACTTTCTCTTCGTCGTTTTCCTTGTTTTCCTCTTGTATTTCTTTGGTGAAGAGCATTCTCCACCCTGGTTCGGTAATCTGTTTCCCAGAAACTTTGAAGTCCACATCGGCAGCGGTACCTAACACCGTGGTAGCCATAAACTGACAGTCGGGATAGAAGATAGCGATGAAACGTTGCACTATTAGATTGAAAACACGCATCTCCATATCAGTCAGTCCGGTTACTTCTTTTCCTGTAGGGATAATAGCATGGTGGTCGGTCACCTTGCTATTATCGAATACCTTCTTACGTTTCAGTAATTTGGTATTTGCCAGTGGTGCGGTGTAGACCGCATATTTTTTCAGTCCCGACAAGATAGAGGCACATTTAGGGTAAATATCCTCACTCAGGTAAGTAGTATCTACACGTGGGTAGGTAGTGGCTTTCTTTTCATAAAGCGACTGAATGAGCTGCAAGGTAAGGTCGGCTCCATAGCCGTATTTCTTATTACACTCAACCTGTAGCGAGGTGAGGTCGAACAGTCGGGGAGGGGCTTCCGTACCTTTTTTGGCTGTTACGTCTTTTACGATAAAAGGGGCGGTTTTAATTTTTTCCAGCAGCTGCTGAGCTTCCTCCTCTTTAGAGAAACGTCCTTTGGCAGCACTGAAGGTCACCTCCCGGTACACGGTTTTCAGTTCCCAATACGGTTCCGGCTTGAAGCACTCTATTTCCTGCTGTCTTTTTACAATCAATGCAAGGGTAGGAGTCTGTACTCGTCCGATAGAGAGCACCTGTCCTTTTCTGCCGTATTTCAAGGTGTAGAGCCGTGTAGCATTCATTCCCAGCAGCCAGTCGCCGATGGCTCGGCTAAGTCCGGCTTCATATAGTGCTTGAAATTCACTCTGGTCTCTTAACTGACTGAATCCTTGACGGATGGCTTCTTCGGTCAGAGAAGAAATCCACAGACGTTTTACCGGACAGTGTGCACCTGCTTTCTGCATCACCCACCGCTGAATCAGTTCTCCTTCCTGTCCGGCATCACCGCAGTTGATGATACCTTCCGCCTTGCTCATCAGCTTTTCGATGATGGAAAACTGTTTTTCTATTCCTTTGTCGGCAATGAGGCGTATGCCAAAGCGAGGCGGAATCATAGGCAATGCCCCCATGCTCCAACTTTTCCAGGATGGAGTATATTCGTGCGGTTCTTTCAGTGTGCACAAATGTCCGAACGTCCAAGTCACTTGGTATCCGTTTCCTTCTATGTATCCTTCTTTTTTATTTCTTGCTCCGAGCACTTCGGCTATGTCGCGTGCCACACTGGGCTTTTCGGCTATACAGACTATCATATAGAAATCAAATAGTAGTTATCTAATGCAAAGTTAGTGAAATATCCTGTAATCTTCAATTGGAGGAGGTGATAAGCAACATTTGCAAAGATTAAAAGCATTCAGCCCTATACGTGGAGCAAGAATTTTTTCTACCTTTGTTTTCTTGAAAACAAAAAACAAGAAAAGCAATGTCACATTTAGCCCCGTTAATCAGTGACTTGGCACTCATTATGATATGTGCCAGTGTGATGACGCTGATTTTCAAGCGTCTGAAACAACCTTTGGTCTTAGGATACATAGTGGCTGGATTTATAGCCAGTCCGCATTTCTCTTTTACTCCTTCCGTAACCGATTCTACCAATATACAGACCTGGTCGGAAATCGGGGTAATCTTTTTGCTCTTTGCCTTAGGGCTTGAGTTCAGTTTTAAGAAACTGATGCGTGCAGGCGGTTCGGCAGTAATTTCAGCTTGCTCCATCATCTTGAGTATGATTTCGATAGGTGTCTTTGTGGGATGGCTTTTCGGGTGGAAACAGATGGACTGCATCTATTTGGGAGGGATGCTGGCCATGTCGTCTACTACCATTATTTATAAGGCTTTTGATGATATGGGATTACGGCAGCAGCGTTTTGCCGGTTTAGTGCTCAGTATCCTTATCTTGGAAGATATTCTGGCCATTGTTTTGATGGTGATGTTGTCTACAATGGCGGTGAGACAGAATTTTGAAGGAGGAGAAATGGTATATAGTCTGCTCAAGTTGATTTTCTTTTTGGTGTTGTGGTTTGTGGTAGGCTTGTATCTGATACCTCTGTTCTTGAAGCATGCCCGTAAGTTGATGAGCAGCGAAACAATGCTGATTGTATCTGTAGGGCTTTGTCTGGGAATGGTGGTACTGGCTGCCAAAGCTGGTTTTTCACCGGCATTCGGGGCTTTTATCATGGGGTCTATATTGGCGGAAACAGTAGAGTCGGAAACAATCGAGCGCCTGGTGGCTCCTGTTAAGGATTTGTTTGGAGCTATTTTCTTTGTGTCAGTAGGAATGATGGTAGACCCGGATATGATTGTAGCCTATAAATATCCTATTTTAGCTATTGTATGTGCGGTATTGTTGGGGCAGACTATATTTGGTACCGCAGGAGTTCTGTTGTCGGGACAACCTCTTAAAACGGCTATGCGTTGCGGTTTCAGCTTGACACAAATAGGGGAGTTTGCCTTTATTATCGCTTCGCTGGGTGTGAGTCTTCATGTCACCAGTTCTTTTCTTTATCCGATAGTAGTGGCGGTTTCGGTTATCACGACTTTCCTTACCCCTTATATGATTCGCTTGGCTCTTCCGGTTCATGAATTGATTGATCGGCATTTGCCTTCTTCATGGCGGAATCTGTTGGAACGATATTCTTCCGGCTCTCAACATGTAAACCGCTCCGGCAACTGGAAAAAGTTTCTTTCTGCCATTGTTCGCATTTCATTGATCTATTCAGTGTTGACTGTAGGTATGATGTTGCTTTGTCTGAATCTGCTGGTACCTTTTCTGATAGATGTAATGGGCGATCTTTTAGGGCGAATCGTTGGATGTATGGTGACGGTGGGGGCTGTTTCACCTTTCCTTCGTGCTTTGATAATGAAGAAGAACCGTTCAAAGGAGTTTCGTGCTTTATGGGCCGATAGTCGTTTTAATCATGCCCCTCTCATTTCTATGATTCTTTTGAGAGTGGTAATTGCAGTGATATTCTTAGTGTTTATCATTGATCAGTTGTTTTTGGCTTCTGCGGCAGTGGTAGTAGGTATAGCAGTGTTGATTATCTGTGGAATGGTATTCTCGCGCTTCTTGAAAAAGCAATCTATCGTATTGGAACGGATTTTTGTACAAAATTTGCGTTCCAAGGAAATGCATCAGGAGTATGTGGGCGAAAAGGCCCCGGCTTATGCCGGAAAACTATTAGACCGTGACCTTCACCTTACCGATTATTTGATAGCTCCCGATTCCTTGTGGGCTGGGAAAACTTTAAGAGAACTGAATCTAGGTCGACGGTTTGACGTGCATATCGCTTCGATTATACGAGGTCGTCATCGTATCAATATTCCGGATGGTTCTTCGCGTATATTTCCGGGTGATACGATTCAGGTGATAGGGACAGACGAACAATTATCTGCTTTTTCTGCTGAGGCTGATAAGGTGGCGGCAGCTCATCAGGATGTAGACTTTGAAAAATATGAGATGAAACTGGACCAGTTTGTATTGGAGCATAATTCTTTGTTTGTAGGAAAGACTATCAGCGAGAGTGGAATCAGAGATTGTTATCATTGTCTGGTAGTAGGAGTGGAACTGTCGGGCGATAATCAATTGCGTAAGCCAGATGTTTCCAGGGTATTGCGCGAAGGAGATGTGGTGTGGGTGGTAGGAGAGGAAAAAAGTTTGCATGTATTGTTCTCTCACGCTATCAATCGGACAGTGTAATAGATGAAGGTAAAAGTCAAGAAAGAGGGTGTATCGGAATGTATGTCAAGACTATATTCCGATACACCCTCTTGGTTTACATTGTGCAGCAGATAGAGCTTCACAATGTTTCAGGATATCATTAGATGGACTGGAGCATTAGGATAACTCTTCATCGTCTGTATCAAAATCAAGGTCGTCCAGATATTCCGGAGTGAAGAAGTCATCCAAGTCACGTCTGTCTTTTTTTGTTGGTCTACCAGTACCTTTAGCTCTACCAATAAAACCACTGATACGATTCATTTCCAGCAATTCATACTGGTCTGGAGTTGTAACATTCTCCATGATTTCGGGTATCAGTTTGGCTCCCACTCTTTTTTCTATGGCTTGCAGTACTTTGAATGAGTAGGTGATAGGTGGCTTTTTAACCTGTATTACATCTCCCGGTTTAATCATTCGGGCAGGTTTGGCCTGTGCCCCATTGATGTAGATACGTCCTTTTTTGCAAGCTTCGGCAGCAATAGTACGAGTTTTGAAGATTCGTGCTGCCCACATCCATTTATCAATTCTTGCTTCTGCCATAATCAAAAAAAACTTGAGTAGATTATACCTTATTTATTATTAAACTGATTCATGGTAATGTTTAGTCCTGCTAAACAGAAACTTTTGATGATATCACCAGCTGTTTCCAATCGGTCTTGCAAGGCAGTCAAGTCTTCACTGCTGAAATGACCTAAAACATAGTCAATCTGTCCGCCTTTTGGGAAATCATTTCCAATTCCGAACTTCAATCGTGCATAGTTCTGTGTTCCCAGAGTAGCAGCAATATGTTTCAAGCCATTATGTCCGGCATCACTACCTTTCCCTTTCAATCTGAGACTTCCCAAAGGTAAAGCCAGGTCGTCTACGATGACTAAAACATTTTCCAAAGGGATTTTTTCTTGCTGCATCCAGTATCTTACCGCATTTCCACTCAAGTTCATATAAGTGGAAGGTTTGAGTAGAAGCAGTTGTCTGCCTTTCAGAGAGAGGGTAGTGGTAGCTCCGTATCGGCCATCCTTGAAAACAATATTGGACGCCTTAGCAAGGGCGTCCAATACCATAAATCCTATATTGTGTCGAGTTTCATGGTATTCAGAACCAATGTTACCCAACCCTACAATCAAATATTTCATTGAGGAAGGATTTTAAATGTGGAATAAATTACTTACCAGCAGCAGCCTGAGCACCACGAGCAGCACGAGTCAATTTAACTGCACAAACCACAGCTTCTTTTGCGTTCAGCAATTCCAATCCTTCGTAGCTCAATTCACCTACTTTGATAGTCTTACCAAGACCCAAGTTAGTTACGTTAATAACCAAACGTTCTGGGATGATGTTGTAAAGAGCTTTCACTTTTAGTTTACGAATCTGAAGAGCCAATTTACCACCGGCTTTAACACCTTCAGCCAAACCTTCCATCTGTACTGGAACTTCCATTACGATAGGTTTTTCTTCGTTGATCTGCAAGAAGTCAACGTGAAGGATAGCGTCAGTTACAGGGTGGAACTGAATATCTTTCAAGATAGCGTTAACTGTTTTGCCATCGATAGTCAAGTCTACAACGTAGATATGAGGAGTGTATACCAATTTACGCAAACCATCTACAGGTACTGTGAAGTGAGTAGCAACCTGGTTTCCGTTTTCATCTTTCTGCATTCCGTACAATACGCAAGGAACGTTGTTGCTTTTACGCAAGCTGTTGGTAGCTTTCTTTCCAGTTTCAGTTCTCAAAGAACCATTGATTTCAATTGATTTCATTTTCTTGATTTTTTGTGTTACTCTAAATTAAGTATGTTATTTTTTGCTTAATTCGCCATCACACGATGTGGTATATCACACGATGAGCTTGAAAAAGCGGTGCAAATTTAATGATAATCTTTGAGTTGGCAAAAGATTGCATTCTTTTTCTTTAGAAGTCGATGTCAATTTTTATTTCATCTTCAGCCAATGATGCACTCTCTTCTTTGTGAAATTCTTGCTTTTCGAATTTTGGGTCACTGTCGTTTTCGGTGTAGGTGCTTCCTTGTCTTTCTTCTATGTACTGAACAACCTCTTCTAGTCCGTGAAGAAATTTGTGAAAGTCTTCCTTATATAAGAAAAGTTTGTGCTTTTCGAAGTTGACTTGTGAAGAATCTCCAATTTCAGCATTGATAATTTTCTTACTTTCAGTAATGGCAAGAAACATTTCGTCTTTTCTATTTTTCTTCACATCGAGATAATATATTCTTTTTCCAGCCTTGATGGTTTTGGAAAAAACAATTTCTTTGTCTTTCTCACTTTTGGTGTGTTTTGTCTTTAACTCTTCCATAGTGTATGTTTTTTAATCCAGTTTTTATCGTTCAAAATTGTAGATTTTTTTGAAATGTACAAAGAAAACTTTCTTGAAATATCCTTGAAAATGTTTTTTTAAGTGAAAAAAGTAGGTAGTTGTTGTATTGTATGTGGAAAAAATGTAATTTTGCAGCAAAATTAGATTTGCTTAAACAGTATGATTAACAGAGTTCTTATTCGTTTGAAGATAGTTCAGATAATATATGCTTATTATCAGAACGGAGGTAAAAACTTGGACACTGCAGAGAAAGAGTTGTTCTTTAGTTTGTCCAAAGCATATGATTTGTATAACTATCTCTTGCTCCTGATGGTGGAGGTTACACGCTATGCCAACAAGCGGTTGGATGAAAAGAAGCATAAGTTGACCGCCTCTAAGGAGGATTTAAATCCTAACACACGTTTCGTGGAAAATCGTTTCATTGCTCAACTAGAAGTGAACAAGCAGTTGAATGCTTTTGCAGCTAACCAAAAGAAGACTTGGGAAGCAGAAGATGGTTTGTTGAAGTCTTTGTTGGAACAGATTGTGCAGAGCGATATATATAAGGAGTATATGGCTAGCGAAACTACTTCATATGAAGAAGACCGTGAGTTTTGGAGAAAGATATATAAGAAGATTTTCTTTAACAATACTCAGTTGGATGCTGTATTGGAAGATCAGAGCCTTTATTGGAATGACGATAAGGAAATCGTAGATACTTTCGTACTGAAGACTATTAAACGTTTTGATCCTAAAAATGGTGAAAAACAAGCTTTGCTTCCTGAGTTTAAAGATGAAGAGGATCAGGATTTCGCACGCCGATTGTTCCGCCGTACTATCTTGAATGCTGACTATTATCGTCATTTGATTAGTGAGAATTCTAGAAATTGGGATTTGAACCGTGTAGCAATTATGGATGTAGTCATTATGCAGATTGCTTTGGCTGAAATCCTTAGCTTCCCGAATATTCCGGTTAATGTATCTTTAAATGAATATGTAGAGATAGCGAAACTCTATAGTACCCCTAAGAGTGGAGGTTTCATTAATGGTACCTTAGATGGAATTGTTAATCAATTGAAAAAGGAAAATAAGTTGACGAAAAATTAATATATTTGTCCGAAAACAAACTATAATTAATTTAAAGTATGAATGTATTAACAGTTTTATTGCAGGCTCAGGCTGGTGGAGATTATTCTTTCTTGATTATGATGGTGCTTATTTTTGCCATTATGTACTTCTTTATGAT
The DNA here is from genome assembly GCA_029257865.1 of Phocaeicola sp. Classification (GTDB taxonomy): domain Bacteria; phylum Bacteroidota; class Bacteroidia; order Bacteroidales; family Bacteroidaceae; genus Phocaeicola. The sequence goes on along the minus strand of JARIAN010000075.1, from coordinate 7,927 downwards.
TCGTCCTCAGAATAAGAAACAGAAAGAAATCGCAAACTTTCGTAAGAATTTGGAAGTTGGACAGGCTGTAATTACTGCTGGTGGTATCTATGGTAAAATCAAGGAATTGGAAGACAATGCTGTAGTTGTGGAAATTGCTTCTGGTGTAAAGATAAAAGTAGATAGAAATTCTATTTATGCTGATGCTCAGGCTCAGATTAAATAATAATATTGATTTGCTATGTTCGATGTAAAGAACATAAAAAGATACTATAGAATAGGATTGAGAAAAATCAGATCTTTCCTGTCAAGTCAGACTTGCAGGGAGTATCTGATTTTTCTGTTTTTTGTCTTTGTGTCTTTTTTGTTTTGGGCGTTGCAGACTCTAGATGAGGTCTACCAGACTGATTTGAAAATGCCCGTTCGTTTGAAGAATGTCCCTAAGGATGCGGTGTTGATACAAGATTTGCCCGAATGTATTCAGGTTAGGGTTGAAGACAGAGGCACAGTCTTACTGAATTATATGTGGGGACGGACCTTCTATCCTCTTACTTTTGATTTCCAGGATTATCAAGACCAGGAGCCTTATATTCGTTTTTCAAAAGATGAACTGCTTCGACGTATTTCCGGGCAATTGAATGTTACTACTAAGTTGCTGATGCTTCATCCTGATACGTTGGGGGTGATATGTACTCGTTCGAAGGGTAAGTTGCTTCCTGTGCATCTGAACGGTCAGGTTAGGGCAGGGATGCAGTATTATATTTCTAATATTTCTTTTACTCCTGATTCGGTGATGGTTTATGCTCCTGATAAGATGCTTGATACGCTTCGTTATGTATCTACTGAACTTTTGGATGAAGGTGGAGTGACGGATACTTTGCGGCGAAGAGTTTATTTGCGGTCGGTAAAAGGAATGAAATGTATCCCTTCATATACTGATATGTCTGTGTTGGCTGATATGTATTCGGAAAAAACAGTAGAAGTGCCAGTTGTTGGTGTAGGGTTTCCTCATGGAAAAACATTACGGACTTTCCCATCGAAAGTGCAGTTGTCTTTTCGGGTAGGACTTAAGCATTTTAAGGAGGTTACTGCAAAGGATTTTAGCGTAGAGGTGGTCTACGATGATATTGTAAATTCCAAGCCTGACCGTTTGGTGCTGAAAGTGAGTAGGAAACCTTCTTTTGTGGAATATGTGCGTGTATTGCCGTCGTCGGTGGATTATTTGATAGAACAACAAGGTATTCAATGATAAAATTAGGAATTACAGGAGGAATCGGTAGCGGAAAATCGTTCGTTTCTCATAATATAGCTGTAAAATTCGGATTCCCAGTATATGATTGTGATGCGCAGGCTAAGCGATTGATGTGTGAGCATGAAGGTATACGCTCTGATTTGAGGTTGCTGCTTGGTGATGATGTGTATACTTCAGAAGGATTGAACAAGTCTCTTTTGATTGACTTTCTTTTTAAAAATGAGGCGAATGCAATGCAGGTGAATAAAATCGTTCATCCTAGAGTGAAAGAGGATTTTAGGGAATGGGCGAAGAAACGTGCATTGGAAGGGTATGAGCTGGTTGTTCTTGAATCAGCAATTCTTTTCGAATCTGGATTTGAAAAAGAAGTGGATTCTGTGCTGATGGTTTCTGCTCCGTTGGAGTTACGTATTTCTAGGGTAATGGAGCGTGATCATTCAACTCGTGAGCGTGTCTTGGCTAGGATTCAGGCACAGTGGCCAGATGAAAAGAAGTGCCTTTTGGCTAACTTTATACTTGATAATGGGGAGGGAGACGAACTTGATGTTCAGCTTGAAGCGATATTCTCTTCCTTGAAATGCTAAAAGACGGATTAACACTTGTATAATTCATTCGTGAATTGTATTTTTGTTTGATTATTATTAAAAACAAATATATTGATTATGTTAAAGACTATCTTGGCAATTTCGGGGAAACCGGGATTGTATAAATTGATTTCTCAGGCAAAGGGTATGCTGATTGTAGAATCGGTAGCCGACAAGAAAAGAACACCTGTATACGCTTCTGATAAAGTGATTTCATTAGGTGATATCGCTATGTATACCGATGATGATGAAGTGCCTTTGGCTAATGTGTTAGAAGCTGTGAAAGCAAAAGAAAACGGAGCTGTAGCATCTTTGAATTATAAGACAGCCTCTTCAGAGGAGTTGCGTGCTTATATGGCAGAAGTGCTTCCAGAATATGACCGTGACCGTGTACACACTAGTGATATCAAGAAATTGATTCAGTGGTATGATTTGCTGATTTCTAATGGTGAAACAGAGTTTGTAGAAAGCGCAGAGTAATTGACAATTGTCATGAAAAAGCCGGAATATAAATAAGAATATATTCCGGCTTTTTCATGACTTTAAGTTGGTGTGAATTAAAAAAGAGGAAACTTCCAAAAGAAAATTTCCTCTTTTTTAATTCTTTACTAATGGGTTTCTTATGCTTCAGCAGGAAGTACAGAAACGAAGCTCTTGTCTTCGCGACCTCTTTTGAAACATACAGTACCATCTACCAATGCGTAAAGAGTGTGGTCGCTACCCATACCTACGTTTTCACCTGGGTTATGAACTGTTCCTCTTTGACGAACAATGATGTTACCAGCTTTACAAGCTTCACCACCGAATATCTTTACGCCTAATCTCTTACTAGCTGACTCACGGCCGTTCTTTGAACTACCTACACCTTTCTTATGTGCCATTTCTTTCTACGTTTTTAATGATTAAGCAATAACTTGTTTGATAGTTAATTCAGTAAACTGCTGACGGTGACCGTTCAGTTTTCTGTAACCTTTTCTTCTCTTCTTGTGGAAAACTAATACTTTGTCTCCCTTAACCAATGAAGAAGCTACTTCACATACTACTTTAGCACCTTCTACAGTAGGAGCACCTACAGTTACAGTACCGTTGTTGTCTACCAACAAAACTTTCTCAAACTCAACAGTTGCACCGTTTTCAGCATTCTGAATGTGGTGAACAAACAGCTTTTTGCCTTCTTCAGCTTTGAACTGCTGACCGTTAATTTCTACAATTACGTACATTTTAAATAAATATTAAACGGTTTTTTTCCGCAAGGTGAACCTCACTAGAGAGATTGCTTTTCTACCTGTACGGACTGAAATCGGCTGCAAAAGTACTGGTTTTTATTCATATAACCAATTATTTACAAACCTTTTTCAATGAAATATGTATAATATTCGTGAAAATACTGTATTTTATGAAACTAGTATATTCAAATCCGTTCTGATAGCTACATGAGGATATTGTTCCAGTTCTTCTTTTGTGGTAGCTCCGTGAAGTATGCCGACAAAGTCGACTTCCGCCCGGTGTGCTGTTTCTGCATCCACAGTACTGTCGCCAAGATATAAAACTTCCTCTTTTTTGCAATTGAGCATCTCTATGGCATGTAAAAGTCCTTCTGGAGAAGGTTTATGTGTCTTTACATCCTCTCCGCCTACAATGATATCAAAGAAACCCTGTGGCATCTTTTGCCCCATCAGTTCCATAATGCGGTAGCGGTATTTTGTGGAGATGATACCGATTTTTGCTCCTTGCTTCTTAAGTGCTGTCAATACCTTTACAGTTTCTGGAAACAGGTAGGTGTTGGCAGTCATAAGTGCATCTGCCTCCTTAACATATTCTTGTTTGTATTCATCTAGAGTTTTAGGGTCTGTGATGCCAGTCATGATTGAAAAAGACTCTTCCAAAGTCTTTCCAATCGTTCGTTTGATGGTATGGTCGTCTATGCCAGTGTGATGATGACGTTTCAGTACGTTTTGGTAACAAATCACAATGCCTTTTGATGAGTCTGCCAAAGTGTAGTCAAAATCAAAAAGGTATGTAGTATATTGTTTCATAAAATAAGGATATATAATAGCATTTCAATTGATTACTCCATGGGTTGGAAATTCTTGGCCAATCCGCCTTCGCTGGTTTCCTTATATAAAGAAGGTAAATCATGACCGGTTTGCTTCATCACTTCAATTACCTTGTCGAAGGATACGCGGTGGTGTCCGTCGGTAAAGGCTGAATAAATATTGGCATCCAGTGCTCTTGCAGCAGCATAAGCATTACGTTCGATACAAGGGATTTGTACCAGTCCACATACTGGGTCGCAAGTCATTCCTAGATGATGCTCCAATCCCATTTCAGCGGCATATTCAATCTGTGCGGGGCTACCTCCGAAAAGTTGGCTTGCAGCAGCCGATGCCATGGAGCAGGCTACTCCCACTTCAGCCTGGCAACCAGCTTCTGCTCCAGAAATGGAAGCATTGTGTTTTACGATGTTTCCAACCAGTCCGGCAGTAGCCAGTGCTCTGAGGATGCGTGCATCGCTGAAGTCACGGCTTTGTTGTAGATGATACAATACGGCAGGGACTACCCCACAAGCGCCACAGGTGGGAGCTGTGACGATTCTCCCTCCCGAAGCGTTTTCTTCGCTGACTGCCAATGCATAAGCAAAGACCAAGCCTCTGCTTCTTAAAGATTCCTTATATCCTTTGGAGCGGATGTAATAGGCCGACGCTTTTCTGCGCAGGTTCAACGGACCGGGTAATACCCCTTCGGCATCCAATCCGCGATGTATGGCAGCTTTCATCGTTTCCCACACTTCTGCCAAGAATGCCCAGATTTCTTTGCCTTCACATTGTTCCACGTATTCCCAGTAGCTTTTTCCTGTATGTTCGCACCAATAAAGAATTTGGCTCATTGTGTTTATGTCGTACACTTCCGAAGAGGCTTTTCTGTCTTGTCCTTCTTCTGCCAAAGCACCACCTCCTACACTGAACACAGTCCATTCGTCTGTTGCTTTTCCATTAGCATCAAGCGATTTGAAAGTCATTCCATTAGGATGGAAAGGGAAGAAGATATGTGGTTTCCAAAGAATTTCTACCGGTGCATGTGGTTGGATTGTGTCGATGATAGCCACGTCTGTCATGTGTCCTTTCCCTGTGGCGGCCAAACTGCCATAGAGTGTAACTTGGAAAGATACAGCTTCCGGATGGCGTGCCAAAAACTGTTCTGCAGCCTTTCGAGGTCCCATTGTATGGCTGCTCGAAGGTCCTGTACCAATTCGATATAATTCTCTGATAGATTTCATAAAGCAAAGATTTTATGTAACTTATTTATTTTTTTACATTAACTGTTTATCATTATTTTAGGTCGACCACGGTAATGCCGGCTCCTCCAAACTGTACATGCTCATCTTTAAAACAGCTCACTCCCGGAACAGAGCCTAGGTATTGGCGGATGAGTGTACGCAAGATGCCGGTACCAGTGCCATGCAAGATTCGTACCCGACTCATTCCTACTAGGATGGCATCGTCTATGAAGTAGGTGACAGCCTGTATAGCCTCATCTCCCCTCATACCTCTTACGTCCAAATCCTGTTTGAAGTTGAGTTTCTTATCGTACATGTGGTCTTGTGTAGCAGAACTGATGAATGTAGTTTTGTTTTGCAGTGCTTCCTTCTTTGGTGCGTCAGTGCGCTCCAAACGGTCAGTCTTTACGTTTGTCTTCATCAGTCCGAACATTACCACTGCATTTTTCCCGTTGATTTCCATTATCTCTCCGGTAGAAGTTTGCCCTTTGATTCGTACATAATCACCTTTTTGTAGAGGGATGATTTTAGGAGTAGGTTTGACCGGTGCCGGTTCATCTCCTTTCTTCTCCTTTTTCCCCTTCTTCCGTTCCTGCTTTTCACGCAGTTTATTCATCTTTTGGGTAATCTTGTCCTCTAGGGCTGCTTTCTCAGTTTTTTCCACTTGTTTGCGGAAGTCAGTCAGTTCCTGTCTAGCTTCGCGGGTCTTTTCCTTTTCGGCTTGTGCCTCCTTGATAGTTCGGATGGTCTTTTCAATTTTGGCGTTTGACTCTTTCAGCAAGTGTTCGGCTTCCTCTTTAGCATTCCTCAGAATTTCTTTTCTGTTTCTGTTCAGTTCTTCTATCTCACGTTCGTAGCGTGCGATAGTTTCTTCCATTTGTTTTTCCCTTTTTCGGATATTTTGCCGTTTGGTTTCCCAGTATCGTTTATCGCGTACAATATCTTGCAGGTATTTGTCGCTTTGGATGTATTCGCTACCAACGATATCCGATGCGTCAGCAATCACTTCCTCTGGAAGCCCGATTTTTCGGGCTATTTCCACGGCGAAGGAACTTCCCGGATTACCTATCTGTAGCTGGAACAAGGCTCTCATCTCATGTCGGTCGTATAGCATAGCTCCATTTACTACCCCTTCGTGGTCGTCAGCAAAATGCTTCAGGTTTTGGTAATGGGTTGTAATGACTCCAAAGGTACCTTTTTGATTGAAGCGTTTCAATACAGCTTCGGCAATGGCTCCACCTATTTGCGGTTCAGTTCCGCCACCAAACTCATCAATAAGAATCAAGCTGTTGTCATTGCAATACTTCATCATATTCTTCATGTTTGTAAGGTGTGAAGAATAAGTACTCAAATCGTCTTCAATGCTTTGTTCGTCACCTATATCTATGAATAGGTGGCTGAAGATTCCAGCATGGCTTCGTTCATTCATAGGAACGGGCATACCACATTGCAGCATATATTGCAGTAGTCCTACTGTTTTTAAGCAAACAGACTTACCTCCGGCATTAGGACCAGAGATGAGCAGGATACGGAACTCGCGCGTCAGCTCAATGTCAAGCGGCACTACTTTTTTGTTGTGTTTGGCTAATGACATCTGCAGAAGCGGATGTACTGCCTCAAACCAGTCTACCACTCTTTTGTTTTCAAGGGCAGGCTTGACGGCTTTAGTTTCTGTGCTGAAAAGAGCTTTAGAGCGGATGAAGTCTATTTCTGCCAGGAACTCATACGATTGCAAGATAGCCGAGATGTGAGGACGCAGAGTGGCTGAGAAATCAGTCAAGATGCGTATAATCTCTCTTCTTTCTTCTCCTTCAAGTTCACGGATGCGGTTATTGGCTTCCACCACTTCGGCAGGTTCGATAAAGACAGTCTTTCCCGTGGCCGATTCATCGTGTACAATGCCGCGTATCTTTCTTTTCATACCCGGAGCCACAGGAATTACCAGTCGACCGTCGCGCATGGTCGGAGTGACATCCTTATCGACATACCCTTCTGACTGAGCCAGACGCAGGATATTTCCGAGGCTACGTGAAATACTTCCGGTGGTGGCCGATAATTCTCTTCGGATGCGTAGCAGTTCAGCGGAAGCATTGTCCTTTATCTTGCCGAACTTGTCCAAAATTTGATTGATTTGTGATATCAGTAGAGGGAAAGTCAATATATCTCTGGTCAGTTCATAAAGAGCAGGATATTGGCTGTGTATTTCCTCTCCTTCTTCCACTTCATCTGTTTGTTGCAGAAAACGTATGATATCTCTTATCGTTTCCAGTGAGCGTCTTAAGTCGAACAGTTCCGATTCATCCATATACAGTCCTTCTATTCTGATACGTTTTAGTGAAGGTCTTACATCGAAGAAATATTGGCAGGGGAATTCATCACTTTCCTGCATGATTCGGATGAATTCCGTAACTTGTTCCAGTGCAGTGTTGATTTCTTCAAAGCAGTCGGAAAATTGCATCAGGTCGATTCTTTCCATTCCCAAAGTGCTCAAGCATTTATTTTTAAGCAAAACCCGAATTTGGTCAAACCCGATTTTCTGTTCGAAATTATGAGGATATATCATCTGTTATTCCAGTTTATTATCTTTATTAATATGCTGCAAAGTTACGATAATGAGAAAAAATAGCAAAAAAAGTCGGTGTATATTTGCACATTCAAAAATAATACGTACCTTTGCATCGCTTTCGAGAAATAAAGCACTCTAAAAAGAGTTTTGGAGAGGTGGCAGAGTGGTCGATTGCGGCGGTCTTGAAAACCGTTGTACTGCGAGGTACCGGGGGTTCGAATCCCTCCCTCTCCGCTGAAACTGAAAATAAGGCTGTCAAAACAGCATTC
>JARIAN010000051.1 GCA_029257865.1 Phocaeicola sp. | reverse complement strand
GGGCGGTATCCTTATCTTTTTCGGCCTTACACAACTGCGCTTCCAGTTCAGCCAACTGTCTGCGGCTTTCGGCACGATATGCCTCGCTGCACCGGTACTGTTCCGCTTCCAGATTGCGGATTTTCTGACGCTGGAGGGCTGCCTCCTGTTTCTTTCTCCGTAGCCAGACAGCCGTCGCACATGCGGCAAGCAGCACTGCCGACATAATGCCGTAAAGCCACCCACGTTGCTGACGGTTACTTTTCTCCAATTGTCGGTTCATCTCCTCTGTACGCTGGTAGTTATAGAGCGCATTGATTTTGGCGACTTCTTCAGTTTCCGTTATAGCGGCAACCGAATCACGTAAAGCTATACTTTGTAAAGCATGGCTGAATGCTTCTGCATACCGCCTTTCTGCATAATCCAGACGAGCCAGTTCTTCGTGAAAAGTTAACCGCTGCCGTAACTTGGCATAAGGCAACGCCCTGTTGAAATAAAATCTTGCTGAATCCGGCTGTCCTTCCCGTGCATAGATACGCCCAAGATTCATACTTACAATACCATCTAAATCATCTTCTTTAGCTTGATATCTCAACGAAAGAACCTTAGCGCTATCCATTTCACCTAAGTCATAATAAACAGCTCCCAACTCTACCGAAATAACTTTTACTACAAATGTATCTCGATTATGGAAAGCCTGCTGGAGTGCAGCATTATAATAATGATAAACACTGTCTTTATTTCGGCGCATATCCCATATACGTCCGATATTCCGCAAGAAAAAAGGAATGCTCAAAGTATCACGATATTGCTGGCAAAGTTCCAAAGCTGTACGGGTTGCCTGTATGGACTCACCGTACACACCCTGATAGGCCAACAAGGTTCCCAACTGACTGTAAATGGAAATAAGCACGTCGGACCATTGGGTATGCCTGCCTGCTTCCAGTGCCCGTTGATACGAGGCAATGGCACGAGGAGCATCATTCATATCACGCCAAACACTACCCTGATAGTAATAAGCCATCATGAGTTTGTCGGAATCACCATATCTTTCGTAGTAACGCACAATTTCGCGTATCAGCGAGTCGGAAGTATGCGGTACATAGAGTTTATCTTCGGCTGCAAGGGTGAGCAGACGATGATACATACGTGTCTCTTCCGGTTTATCTGTCATCTGTGAGTCGAGTTGCGAAAGATAATACAGAGCACTGTCGGGATGGGTAGACAGCAGACTGACGGCACGCTGCATGACTGCCGGATAGTTTTTTTCGACCCGTTGGCACGACAAACTGGCGAACAGGA
>JARIAN010000045.1 GCA_029257865.1 Phocaeicola sp. | reverse complement strand
AGAAAGTATTCATGGATGCAATAAAATTGTTCATGGCTATACCTGACCGCATCAATTTCCTGCAAATGGGACGATATGGATGTTTCTCGGAACAGACATACCGAAACAATTTTGAGAATGATGACTTTGACTGGTTTACCTTCAATGAAACCATCATCAGAGAGCACCTTAAAGGTGGTCGTAAGGCGATAGCCGTTGATCCGTCTTTCATTCCAAAATCAGGTAGCCAAACGCCATGGATTGGCTATTTTTGGTCCGGATGTGCCGGTGAATACAAGCGCGGCCTGGAAATAACCGGTATTGGAGTTATAGACGTTGACAATCATGAATGTATGACTTTGGCCTCTGTACAGACACCTGACAACACAACGCTGGAAAGCCGAGGGAAGAATCTTGTAGATTGGTACAGTTCTTACCTTATTAGCATACAGGAACATCTGAAACGGATTTCCGACACTGTCGTATGTGATGCGTTCTTTTCAAAGGCAACTTTCATCAAACCATTGTGCGAGAACGGATTCCACGTTATAAGCCGTTTCAGGAATGATGCAGTGTTGTTTTATCCCACCTTAGAAAATGGGACAGGAAAACGCGGACGTCCAAAATTGTATGACGGAAAGATTGACTTTGAAAATCTAGACATCACAAGATGTACCGAGTACAAAGTGAACAAGGGTAAACTTTACGGACTGAAAGCATACTCCAAAGCACTCAAACGCTTTGTGAGCCTGGCTGTATGGTATCCCATGGATGGAAGAACGGACAAATGGCAGCTCTATTTCTCTACAAACGAAATACAGAGCGCACAGGATGTCCTGGACTTTTACAGGACACGTTTCCAACTCGAATTCTGCTTTCGTGATGCCAAGCAACATGCCGGAATAACAAACTGTCAGTCTACTGACCTCAGGAAACTGGCTTTTCACTTTAATGCATCACTTGCAGCGATAAACCTTGCAAAAGCTGCCTGTAAGAGGATGGGAATAAAATATTCCATATCATCATGCAA
>JARIAN010000117.1 GCA_029257865.1 Phocaeicola sp. | reverse complement strand
GTTCTATGATTCCATTTACTGCACCAATCGTAACGATGGTGCGCATACCGCTTGATGTTCCTATGTGGGAAAATATTCTTTCATTAGTTATTCTTTATGTATCAGCCTTTGGATTGGTTTGGTTTTCCGGAAGAATCTACCGTGTGGGTATTCTGATGTATGGTAAGAAACCCACAGTTAAAGAGATGCTGAAGTGGCTTACCTACAAATAGACATTATATCCGATATTTTGAGCGGAAACTACAAGGTGTGGAGTCTTTCAAGTATTCCTCAAATGCTTCTGTTTCTGTAACGAAATCAACTATAAATATATACTGCTATGCACGGTCTCAGTTTTGGGAAGTTCCGTGAGATGATAGGAGATGAAGCGTTGAACGAGTTCCGGGACGAGGATTTGGAGTTGAATGTGGAAGGTCTTAACGTGGAGGACGGTGTTTATACTTGGTATATGTCCGTAAAAGACCGCGTTGCGGACTGGTTCAACATGGAAACTGGGGAAGCCTTGTGCCGTTATGAGGTAACGAGTAAGGACGAACTTCTTCAGGAAGTCTATCTTGAAGAAGAAAAAAGCCCTCCGAAATAGTTAATATAAAAAGCAACCAATAGGACTTTTATTGGTTGCTTTAAAAGGTTTTTTGTTTGAAATTTAATCTTCTCTGATATGATCAGGAAGCATATAAACTTTTCCTCCTTTCTTGAATAGGGTAAGAGAATAATATGTTTGTGAGGCTTTGTATACTGATTTATTTTTCTTATAAAATGCGATAAATTGGTATAGGCTATCGCTATGATATTGGAAATCGTTGAGATGTAAGTCTATTTTCACTCTTTTGGTTTGTTGTGGAGGTACAATGGTCGTTTCTATTGTATCGCAAAATAAAGTTTTCCAATCATTTTGTTCTTTTACTTGGATGCAAAATTCTTTTAATGGGAATGATTCGGTAGATTTATTTGTCACATCAACCAATAAGTAATTAAAGTTTTCTAAAGGAATAAAGGGATGTATGATTATATTTTCATGTTTTAATGTATCTATTATATCATTTGTTATTTCAGATTTGATGTTTGTTTTTATAGGTGTTTTCTTTTTATGCTTTGAACAACAAGAAACACCTATGAAAACAAATAATAATATTATTATTTTCATTATGCAGTTTGTAAAAGTTGGTAGTATTTAGTATCGTTTTAAGTTGAATATTTTGTTTATGTCTGAAGCTTTACAAGCAACTGATTGTTTTTTTATACTACCGTCTGAATACTTTATCGTTATAGTTTTAGAGTGGATTGCTGCTGTTGCTCTTTTGTTATTGCTTTTTGTTAATTGATATAAAACTCCTCCACTATCACCTTCTTTCCCTTCATAGTTCATTAAAAGTGTATTAGTAAGCAATATTTTTGAGCCTGATACATCACTTGGTAAATCATATGAAGGATTATCAATGGTTCCTGATACGATTTTTTTGGATACACTACCAATCATGTTTAAGTATGTTCCGGCACCGAAGTATGTAACAACATCAGTAGATAATGTGTCTTTTTCAGGATTTGTCATAAAATCTATTTTATTGGAAGGGCTAAAATTTGATGCTAGAATTTGGCAAAATGCAGCGTCAACGGTACCTTCATTAAAAAGACTTTCAGTACATGAGCCTATAGGTGTATTTAAATTTAATGGACTATAGATAGCTTGTCCATCTACAACAAAATGTCCTGCAGTAACTATTCCAATTTTTCCATTTTTATCCTTTGCTCTATATCCGATAGAAGCGTTTGCGAATTGATTAGAGATAGTACCTCCACAAATAAGATCATTATTAGCATTGTTTTTTATCTCAATACATTCTACAAATGTTAGAAGAGGGCTATTTACAATTCTCTTTTTGAAGGAAAGGACGTTGTCTTCTGTATTGTGAAATAATCCTACTTGAACAGAATTTGATTTAATATCTATTCCGTAAAAGGCAACATTATCATAAATAAAGTCATCTTTGTTTTCTGCTTTATTTCTGATTTGGTGCATAATTTTTTGTAATTCAGAATATGAATTTTCACATTTCTTGAATACAAGATTAGATATATTCTTTTCTATTGTAGTTTTTTCTTGATTTGGTATGCTTGTAGCTAATACAACTATATTTCCGTTCTCATCTACATATTCTCCTCCATACCATTCAGGATATACTTCATTGCCATTTCTCGTAATAGGTACATTGAGATAGTCAGATAACTTCATAAGATTTTGTAGGGTTTGTTCTGGAACATCTTTTTCATTTGCATTTTGCAAAGATGTTTCATTGATATTTGTTTTCCCTATTGGAACATCAGATATAATATCTTCTGATGTACATGATGAAACCCCTAAACAAAAAGAACTTATCAATAAAAAATTTGTTAACTGTTTCATAGGATATTGATTTATAAATTATACAACTTAAAATTAAACATATTTCCTCAATATTACAATGTATGATTAATTTTATTTTTTCTTTCTTTTTATAAATGCATACCTCTGTCAGTATCAAGCCCCAGTACCTTTTGGAGCTTGTTCCATAGTTCCCTGAAGAAAGTCCTGAAGTGCGTGTCGTTCATCCAAATGGTGGTTATTCCGTTCCGGCTTTTGGCTATGTCTATCTTTACATTCTTGACGGGATAGGATTTTCTTCTTTCCCTATCGTACAGATTTCCGGAGTATGTTATTTCCTTTCCGGTAAGTAGTTGCCGGATATCGTTGTTCTCCACACCCATAGACCGGAGTTCTTCGATATTTTCCTTTGCGTTTTTCATGCTTGGGAACATTTCCGTTATTGCCTTCATTCGGGCCTCTCCGTTCCTGATTGCCATTCGGTGGGTATCCCTCTCCCTTGCCAGTTCCGTGTTTGCGGTTCTGATATGTCTTTCGAGGTTCTGATTTTTCACTTGATTTTAGATATCCGATTCTGAAATAATTTTCATTATTCAGAATCGGATACCTCTCATTATAAATATTTTTGATAAGATTTTAGAGCTGATGTTGGAGAGACATATCTGCAGCCATCTTCTTCACTCCATTTTGGAATGAAATAAAGCCGCCACCCAATACACGTCTGTCTTCGTAGAACACGGCCGACTGCCCTGGAGTGATGGCAGATGCTTCGGTTGCAAACTTTACCAGCAAACGGTTATTGTCTAGTGTTGCTACACGGCAGGGGATTGGTTGGCTTCTGTAGCGGATACGTACCGAAAGGTTCTTGCAGGCAAGCAATTCTTCCATATCTATTACTTTGACATCTTCTATCAGCATATAGTTGGCTTTCAGTTCGTCGGCATCACCTAGCATCACGGTATTTTTGACAGGATTGATTTTTAAGACGTAAGCTGGTTTCCCCAAAGCAATTTCCAGTCCTTTTCTTTGTCCGATGGTGTAGTAGGCAAATCCTTTGTGCTGTCCAAGTTTGACCCCTTGACTGTTGACAAACCATCCGGTACCAATTTTTTCATCAATATCCGGACAATGTTCGCGCAAGAACTCTCTATAATCTTTGTCTATGAAACAAATTTCCATACTTTCTCCTCCGTGCGCTTTAGTTTCAAAGCCTTTCGAAGCCAGATATTCTCGTACAGAACTTTTGGTCATCCCACCTAGAGGAAATATCATTCTCTGGAGGATTTCTTGGGGAAGTTTCCATAAGAAATAAGACTGGTCTTTGGTCGTGTCATCTCCGGTGATGATATATCGTTTGCCGTTTCTGTTTTCCAGCTGGCAGTAATGTCCGGTAGCAATCCAAGCACAATTGGTGCGGTCTGCCCATTCGCATAGGATACGTTCCTTGAAGAGAGGGTTACACATTACACAAGGGTTAGGAGTCCGTCCGCTCATATATTCATCAATGAAATATTTTACGATTACTTGTCGGAATTCCTCTCTTACATCGGCTATATGATGTTCAATGCCCAGACGTCTAGCCACATCTTGCGCTTCCAATATTTCATTCGGTTGTTCTTGGTCGGGGGTGCTGAAATGAGAAGGGTGGTCCCATGTACGCATAGTCACTCCTACCACTTCATATCCTTGTTCTTGTAGCATAATGCAGGCAGCTGAGCTGTCTATACCTCCGCTCATACCCACCAGTATTCTTTTTTCTTTTTCTTTCATAATTGTAGGGAATTATATAAACAGTTCCGGTTCACGTCTTACATTACATTTTTCATGCAAGATAGCAGTGAAGAGTGTATGATATTCTCTGGCTCCGTTAGGGCATTCTTTTACACAGGCGCAGCAGCGGATGCATCGCGCAGCATCCGTTATTGGTTTCATCTGTTCGTTGTTAATGTTGATGGCATGTACCGGACAGATGTCTACACATTCGCCACAACCGAAACATTGCTCGTTGCTTTCTGGCAGGGGCATGACTCTTCCGGCAGGGATTTCTTTATAAGGATAGTTTCCTTTGACTTCCAGGATGCAGAATTTTCCGGATTGTAGTTTCTGCAGACTGTCTTTTCCGAATTGTATTGCACATTTTAAATCGACAGAATCTGGTCGTCCAGCAGCAGTGGGTAGTTGTGGAGTACTGTAGCTGTGTTCGCCAATGAATGCTCCGGCACTGAGAGGGGTAAATCCAAGTGATATGGCGGTGTCACGTAACTCTAGCAGTGCATCGTCATAATCTCGGTTTCCGTATATAGCCAGTAAGATGGCAGGAGCATTTTCCGCTTTCAGCCTTTTGAAACGTTGGAGTGCAGTGGGGGCAATACGTCCGCCATATACAGGAGCTGCAATCAGAGTCAGTTCATCCTTTATTTCTATTATGTTCTCGTTCTCGTCAAGTGTAAGGTCTGTTTCTATTCTTTTGGGCATCCCGATTCCTTCTGCTACTGCACGTGCTATGCGTGCAGAAGTATGAGTAGGGGAGAAAAAGACAATTCGGGTGGTATTATACATAATTATATATAGGTTGTTTTTATTATTTCATACAAATATACGAATTAATAATTCTTTATTCATATTTAAATCCAGTTCTGACTCATTGGAAAGAGCCAGTTAAGGAAGCTAATATGATGAAAGAAAATCTGAAGGAGTAGATTTCTCATCAGAAAAAAGTTAATGGTTCTTCATTTATTTGTACTTTTGTGGTTATGATGGATGAACAACAGTTTGATATACGCGATTACAAGCCCTCCGGGAAGGAGCGTGACTTTGAAAACGCCCTCCGTCCGCTTCAGTTTGAAGACTTTAGCGGTCAGGATAAGGTGGTGGATAATCTGCGCATTTTTGTCAAGGCGGCCCGTCTGCGTGCCGAGGCGCTTGACCACGTATTGCTGCACGGCCCTCCGGGGCTTGGTAAGACAACATTGAGCAATATCATTGCCAATGAGTTGGGAGTTGGCTTCAAAGTTACTTCAGGTCCGGTACTCGATAAGCCGGGAGATTTGGCTGGAGTGCTAACTAGTTTGGAACCTAATGATGTGCTTTTCATTGATGAAATCCACCGTCTCAGTCCGGTAGTGGAGGAATATCTTTATTCGGCAATGGAAGACTATCGCATTGATATCATGATAGACAAGGGGCCTTCGGCACGTAGTATTCAGCTAGATTTGAATCCGTTTACCTTGGTAGGTGCTACTACCCGGAGCGGCTTGCTGACCTCTCCGCTGAGAGCACGTTTTGGTATCAATCTACATTTGGAATATTACGATGAGGGTATCCTTTCACGTATCATTCTTCGTTCGGCAGGTATCTTGGGAGTTCCTTGTGATGTAGAAGCCGCCGGTGAGATTGCTTCTCGTAGCCGTGGCACTCCTCGTATTGCCAATGCACTGTTGCGCCGTGTCAGAGATTTCGCTCAGGTAAAAGGTACGGGACGTATTGATGTGGAGATAGCTCGATATGCTTTGGAAGCGTTGAATATTGACCGTTACGGATTGGACGAGATAGACAATAAAATTCTTTGTACCATTATTGACAAGTTTAAGGGTGGTCCGGTAGGACTGACTACTATTGCTACGGCATTGGGTGAAGACCCCGGAACTCTGGAAGAAGTGTATGAGCCGTTCCTCATCAAGGAAGGTTTCTTGAAAAGGACTCCTCGTGGACGCGAGGTTACAGAGTTGGCCTATAAACATTTGGGAAGAAGTATTTATAACAGTAGTAAGACTTTGTTTGACTAACCTGGTTTTGTAAAACTGAAAAAATATGGCTGGATTAAAATCTTTAGCTAAAGATACAGCGATCTACGGACTTAGCAGTATTGTAGGTCGCTTTCTTAATTATTTGCTGGTGCCTCTCTATACCGCTGTAATTCCGTCGGCTACTGGAGGCTATGGCGTAGTGTCTAATGTGTATGCCTATACTGCATTGATTTTGGTATTGCTTACTTTTGGGATGGAAACCGGATTTTTCCGTTTCGCCAACAAGCAGGGTGAGGTGGCTGGTAAGGTGTATGCCAATTCGTTGATTTTTGTAGGAGGATTGTCATTGCTCTTTGTGATGTTTGGCATGATATTTCTCCATCCCATATCTGCTTTGCTGGAATATCCTGATCATATGGATTATGTGGCAATGATGATATTGGTAGTAGCGCTTGATTCGTTTCAGTGTATTCCTTTTGCTTATTTGCGTTTCAAGAAACGGCCGGTTAAGTTTGCAGCTATCAAATTGCTCAATATCATTGGAAATATCAGTTTAAACTTGTTTTTCCTGTTGCTTTGCCCGTGGTTGTATAAGACGGCACCTCATTTGGTGTCCTGGTTTTATCATCCTGACTATTTGGTGGGATATATTTTTGTGTCAAACCTGATTATGTCTGCCGTGCAGATGTTTTTCTTTATTCCAGAATTGAAGGAAGTGAAATATCGTGTCGACCGTGCTTTGATGAAGCAAATGGTTTCTTACTCTTTTCCGATTATGATCTTCGGACTGGTAGGTATTCTGAATCAGACGGTAGATAAGATGATTTATCCTTTTCTTTTTGAGAGCCGCCAGGAAGGTTTGGTGCAGTTGGGCATTTATAGTGCCGCCAGTAAGGTGGCTATGATTATGGCTATGTTTACTCAGGCGTTCCGCTATGCATACGAGCCTTTTGTTTTTGGAAAGAACAAGGATGCCGATAATCGTAAGATGTATGCTATGGCGATGAAGTTCTTTTTTATCTTTTCGCTGTTGGCATTTTTGGCTGTGATGTTTTATATGGACATTTTGCAGTATTGGGTAGCCAGCGATTATCGTGAAGGGTTGTCGGTAGTAGCAATTGTGATGGGGGCAGAAATACTGAAGGGCATCTATTTCAATTTATCATTCTGGTATAAACTGATTGATGAGACCCGCTGGGGAGCTTATTTTTCCCTGATAGGATGTGCAGTGATTCTTCTGCTGAATATCCTTTTGGTTCCCAAGTATGGATATGTAGCTTCGGCGTGGGCTTCGGTGGCAGGCTATGGAGTGATTACGGCTTTTTCCTATTTGATGGGGCAAAAGAAATATCCGGTGGCATATCCACTCCGTTCGATGACACTTTATTTGACTTTGGCTGCAGTGCTTTATGTGATAGCTTTGCAGGTAGAGATAGAGCAAGTTGCACTTCGTCTGCTATTCCGCAGTGTATTATTGCTGCTGTTTGTTGGTTATATTTTAAAAAATGATTTACCTTTAAAGTATATTCCTTTGATAAACCGTTTCATTAAATAATAAGATACGATTATGATGGATATAAATAACAGTAAAAGAAGAAAATTCTTGTTTCGCCGATTCTTTAACAAATATCTGAATCTGGACCATAGTAAAGAAAATGAAGAAGTGACAATTGCGGCAATCCGGAGTGGGGTGGAGTTTAAGGGAACCAATCTTTGGGTATTGATTTTTGCTACTTTTATAGCCTCCTTAGGGTTGAATGTCAATTCTACAGCTGTAATTATCGGTGCCATGCTTATTTCTCCGCTGATGGGGCCGATTATGGGGGTGGGTATGGCAGTTGGCTTGAATGATTTTGAACTGATGAAACGTTCATTGAAGAGTTTTCTGATCGCTACCTTGTTTAGTGTCGTAACAGCTACTATCTATTTCTTGTTTACTCCCTTGAATGATGTGCAGTCTGAACTTTTAGCGCGTACTTCACCTTCCATCTATGATGTGTTTATTGCATTGGTGGGTGGAATGGCTGGTATTGTGGCAGTATCTACCAAGGAAAAGGGAAATGTTATACCAGGAGTAGCTATTGCTACAGCACTGATGCCTCCGTTGTGTACGGCAGGTTTCGGATTGGCTACTGGCAACTGGCTTTATTTCCTGGGAGCTTTCTATTTGTATTTTATCAATTCTGTCTTTATCAGTTTGGCTACTTTCATCGGGGTTAGGGTGATGCATTTCCGTAGAAAGCAATTTATGGACAAGGCTCGTGAAAAAGTAGTGCGTCAATATATTGTTTTTATTTCTATTATTACAATGTGTCCGGCTGTATACTTGACTTATGGAATCGTGAAAGAGACATTTTATGTGGCTGAAGCCAATAAATTTATTTCTTCTGAACTTTGTTTGCCTGATTGCCAAGTGATGAATAGGGAAATTTCTTATACAGATAATGAAATTAAAGTGGTGTTGATAGGTAAAGAAGTGTCTGAAGAAGATTTGGAAAGCATAAGGATGAAGATGGGAAAATATAAATTACAGAATAGTAAGCTGACTGTTTTTCAGGGAACAAACAACCAGAAAGGTATGGACCTCAGCAATATCAGGTCGCTGGTAATGGAGGATTTTTATAAAAACAGCAAACAGCAGATTGTTAGGCAACAGACAGAACTTGACTCTCTCCATAGATTATTGTCCGATTTTACAGGAGCAAATCTGGTAGATAAGAAGATGGGACCGGAGATAAAGGTTCTTTTTCCTTGTGTGCGTAATATTTCGGTATCTAAGACAATGGTGTTAGGTGTAGATAGTGCCTCTACTGATACGATTACGCTTGCATGGATGGAATGTCAGCCAAAGCCGGACAAGGAAGAAAGACAAAAGATTTTTGATTGGTTGAAAGCTAGGACCGGAGACCGAAATCTTAAGTTGGTGGTGGAATAATTTTCATTGGTTGCAAAAAATCTCCGACAGATTCTAATAGCTGGAATCTGTCGGAGATTTTTTTATTTTCCTCTTACTATTTTCTTTATTTCATTCAACTTGTTCAATGCTTCTATAGGAGTAAGATTATTGACATCCAAATGAAGAATCTCATCACGGATTTGACAAAGTATCGGGTCGTCCAATTGGAAAAAGCTGAGCTGCATTCCATTTTGGGTGGTAGATTGGGCAGAAAACTTCTTTTGTTCTTTGCTTCGCTCAGGGGCGGATACTCCTTCTTGGCGGTTTTCACGTTCCAGTTGGTGCAGGATTTCATCGGCCCGTTTCACAATGTTTTTAGGCATACCCGCCATCTTGGCTACGTGTATACCGAATGAATGTTCACTACCTCCACGTTCTAGTTTGCGCAAGAAGATGACTTTATTGTCTATTTCTTTCACAGAAACATTGTAGTTTTTGATGCGTGGAAAGATTTCTTCCATGTCGTTCAGTTCGTGATAGTGAGTGGCAAACAAGGTACGGGCACGAGCTTTCTTGTGTTCGTGGATATGTTCTACGATGGCCCATGCAATGGAGATTCCGTCGTAAGTGGAAGTACCTCTTCCCAGTTCATCAAACAGCACCAGGCTTCGTGGTGAAAGGTTGTTGAGAATATTGGCTGCCTCATTCATTTCTACCATAAAGGTGGATTCTCCGGCCGAGATATTGTCGCTTGCTCCCACGCGGGTAAATATTTTATCTACCAGACCGATGTGTGCACTTTCGGCTGGAACGAAGCATCCTATTTGTGCCATTAGTGTGATGAGGGCTGTTTGACGCAGCAAAGCAGACTTACCCGCCATGTTAGGCCCGGTAATCATTATAATCTGTTGGCTTTCTGTATCCAGGTAAACATCATTGGCTATATACGTTTCTCCTATCGGAAGCTGTTTTTCGATAACCGGATGTCTGCCTTGTTTGATGTTCAAAACATCATCATCGGACACTACTGGACGGATATATCGGTTCTCTCTGGCTGTATTGGCAAAGGAGAGCAAGCAGTCAAGGTGTGCTATTTGGCTGGCGTTGATTTGTATTGCAGGAATAAATTCTGACAGCTCGCTTACCAAATCTGTATATAGTTTGTTTTCAAGAATCAGAATCTTATCTTCTGCACCCAATATTTTTTCTTCATACTCTTTCAGTTCCTGAGTGATGTATCTTTCGGCATTGACCAGAGTCTGTTTTCTAATCCATTCGGCAGGCACTTTGTCTTTATGTGCATTTCTTACTTCAATGTAATAGCCGAACACATTATTATATGCAATCTTCAGACTTGGAATACCAGTCTGATCACTTTCCCGTTGTTGGATATGGAGTAGGTAGTCTTTTCCTGAATAGGCAATTTGGCGCAGTTCATCGAGTTCGGTATTGACTCCGTTGGCAATGACTCCTCCTTTGTTGACCAGTAGTGGTGGGTCGTTCTTGATTTCCCTGGCAATTCTGTCGCGGATGGAAGCACATAAGTTGAGTTGTTCTCCAATGCGTCGGAGGCTGTTGTTGTCTGCATTCAGGCAAGCATTCTTGATTGGTTCGATGGCTTGTAATGCAATTTTCAGTTGCACTACCTCTCTAGGAGAGATACGTCCCACTACCGCTTTGGAACTGATGCGTTCCAAGTCGCCAATCAGATGCAGTTTTTCTTCGATAAAATCTTTAAAGTCGGGTTCTTTAAAGAAGTATTCCACTACATCCAGTCGCTCATTGATAGGTTTAGTTTCTTTCAATGGAAATACAATCCATCGTTTCAGTAAGCGGGCTCCCATCGGACTGATTGTATGGTCGAGTACATTGAGCAGACTGCTTCCGCCGTCGTTCATACTTCCTATAAGTTCCAGGCTTCGTACGGTAAAGCGGTCTAGACGTACATATTTTTCCTCTTCAATACGTGCCAAAGAAGTGATATGACTGATTTGTGTATGTTGAGTCATATCAAGATATTGCAAGATGGCCCCCGAAGCGATGATGCCATTAGTGAGCGATTCTACTCCAAAGCCTTTCAGGTTTTTTGTTTCAAAATGCTTCAGCAACTTTTCTCTGGCCGATGATTCTGTAAACACCCAGTCTTCCAGTTCAAAGGTAAAGAACTTGCTGCCGAAGTTTCCTTCAAACATCGGTTTCTTTCCTCGTTCGAACAAAACTTCTTTGGGCGCAAAATTATTGAGTAGTTTGTCTACATAGTCAAAGTTTCCTTCTGCCGTAAGAAATTCTCCGGTAGAAATATCAAGAAAAGAAACACCGCAAGTTGTTTTCCCAAAATGGATGGCAGCTAGAAAATTGTTTTCTTTATAAGAAAGTACATTATCGGCAAAGGCTACTCCTGGTGTTACCAGCTCAGTAATGCCCCTTTTTACCAGTTTCTTGGTTGCTTTAGGGTCTTCCAATTGGTCGCAGATGGCCACTCTTCGTCCTGCACGAATTAGTTTGGGCAAGTAAGTGTCTAGTGCATGATGAGGGAATCCTGCCATTTCTACCGTTTTGGCTTGTCCGTTGGCTCGTTTAGTCAATGTGATTCCCAGTATTTCAGATGCTGCAACAGCGTCTTCTGAATAGGTTTCATAAAAGTCTCCGCATCTGAACAGCATGATAGCGTCTGGATGTTTGGCTTTTAGGTCGAAATACTGTTTCATCATAGGGGTTAATACTACTTCGTTATTTTTTGCCACTTTATATCCTTTCTTTTAAAATTCATTTTATGGACGCAAAGATACTTCAAAAACTGGGAATGGGAAAATACTCTTTGAAGGTATGGCAAAAAGAAAAGATAGAGTTCCGGTATTATATATAATTAAGGTGTAATCAACTTGGTCAACGGGTGTAGGGAAATAAGATACAATGGCTGGGTTACTTGTTCTTTTTGCATTTGGGGCAAGTTCCTTTCACCAGATAATTGATGGAATGGGTAACAAATCCTTCTGGAAATTCAATTGTAGGAATCGGTCTGTTTTTGAAACAGAATATTTGGTGGCATGATTCACAATAAAAATGGGCATGCATATCTGATAAAGAGCAATGCTCCTCTCCGCTGCATATCTCAAACTTGTGGATGCCGTTTCCATCTTCGATGACATGGATAAGATTATGTTCTAAAAATACATTCAGTACACGGAAGATACTTGACTTGTCCATTGTGTCAATGAGTATCTCTAAATCGTTTAAACCGGCAGGGCAGGATAGCGACAATAACGTTTTAAGGACAAGTATACGGTTGGCTGTGGGTTTGATGTCTTTTTGCTTCAATCGTTTTAAGTAATAATCTGCTTTCATCGTTTTCTATGCTTTTTACAAAGTTAGTGAAAAAAGAATGCAATCGGGTTGCATTGCCTTCTTTGTATTTTTGCTGTGGAACATAAAAAAATGAAAGGTATATGAAAAAAGAAAAATCTTTGTGGAGCTACGTTGAATATGCATTTCCGGTTTGCTCATTTATATTGTGGCTCGTGGGAATGATAGGTGATTATAAGGAGAGTGCCTGGCTTTCTCGTCCTGAAATCCGGTTGTGTTATTATGTTGTTGCTTTTTTTCCGGTGGGCTTTCCTGTGTTGTTACATGCTGTCAGGCTAATGTGGAAGAAAGATTTCTTCAATGAATTTCTGTTGATGTCTCTCTCTTCAATAGGGGCTTTTGCCATTGGTGAATATCCAGAGGCTGTGGGTATTATGCTCTTTTATATTATAGGGGAAACGTTGCAGCATGAAGCTGTGGAAAAATCTTCAGAAGAGATAGAGTCATTGCTTGATTTGCGCCCTAAGCGGGTAAGGTTATTACTTTCGGATCATACTTATCGAGATGTGGAGCCTGCAGAAGTCAAGGAGGGCGAAGTGATAGAGGTGGCTTCTGGAGAGATGGTTTCATTGGATGGATGTTTGATGGAGGAGCAGGCTTGGCTTGATACTGCTGCACTTTCTGGAGAGAGTTTTCCTCGTAGCTTGAGTAAGGGAGAAGAGGTGTTGGCCGGTATGGTTGTATTGGAGCAGGTGGTGCATCTCAAAGTTGTTCGGCCTTATGAGTATAGTGCTTTGGAGCGGATTTTAAAGTTGGTGAAGGAGTCGGCTTCTCATAAAGCTCCCACCGAACTGTTCATCCGTCGGTTTGCAAGAGTGTATACTCCGATTGTTTTTCTGTTGGCTTTGCTTATTGTCTTTTTGCCGATGGGGTATGCTTTGTTCTCTTCTTTTGACTATGTGTTTGCACATTGGTTGTATAGGGGGTTGGTCTTTTTGGTCGTTTCTTGTCCATGTGCTTTGGTGATAAGTGTGCCTTTAGGTTATTTCTCCGGTATTGGAGCTGCGGCTCGTCGGGGTATTTTATTCAAGGGGAGCAACTATTTAGATGGAATTGTTCAAATCGATGCTATGGCTTTTGATAAGACTGGTACACTTACTACCGGAAACTTTGAAGTGAGTAAGATAGATGTTGCTGGCGGTTCATTGCAGAGTTTATTGGATATCTTGTACTCGGTAGAGCAGAAGAGTATTCATCCGATAGCGCAGGCCATTAGTAGGTATGCTCAAGAATGTGGAGCAAGGCCGCTGTCTGTTTCGTCTGTTTGTGAGGTTCCGGGTTTGGGAATGGAGGCTTGGGTAGAAGGGAAGAAAGTGTTGGTAGGTAGTTTGCAGTTGATGAAAAAGGAAAAGGTCCTTTTTCCTGATGAGGGGGATAATGAAAAGCAGACTGTGGTGATGTGTGCGCTGGAAGGAAGTTATTTGGGTAAAGTATCTTTGGAAGACCAGTTGAAAGAGAATGTTGTCGAGCTAATCAGCGGACTGAAAGGGATAGGAGTTTCTGATATTTGTTTGTTTTCGGGTGACAGGGATAGTAAGGTGCAAGAAGTTGCAAGGAGAGTAGGTATTTCTCAGGCTTATGGTGATTTGTTGCCGCAAGATAAGGTGAATAAGATGAGGTTATTGATGGCAAGCTCGAAGCATAAGGTTGCTTTTGTGGGGGAGGGTATGAATGATGCACCAGTTCTTTCGTTAAGTGATGTGGGAATTGCAATGGGGGGATTAGGTTCGGATGCAGCTGTGGAGAGTGCAAATGTGATTATTCAGAATGATGATTTGTCGCAGATTGTAGTGGCGATTCGGATAGCCAGAGCTACTCGTCGGATTGTGTTGCAGAATATTTTGGGGGCTATCGGTGTAAAAATGGGAATCCTTTTGGCTGGGGCTTTCGGCTTGGTAACACTTTGGGGGGCTGTCTTTGCAGATGTGGGTGTAGCTTTGTTGGCTGTATTCAACTCTCTTCGTATTTTTTATAAAAAATATTGAGTGATGGAGGTTATAGTTTGGTATAAAGCATTGGCAAAAAGATACATTTATATACATATTATAACACTCTGGTCCGATTGAATTGCTTCAATTAGAGAGAGAATTCGGATGATTTTTGCTCGTTTTATGTGGAAGGGCTGAAATCATGCCGACGTTTTTTGGGGATCTTCTAATTATTTTGGGAGAAATATTTAGTCATTTTCTC
>JARIAN010000047.1 GCA_029257865.1 Phocaeicola sp. | reverse complement strand
TATCGGTAAGGTGAAGCAGCTGAACGACTTGCGTATCAAGTATAGCGTCGAAAAGGAATAATGGTGATGTTTGGTTATAAGGACACTTCCTATCGGCTGATTGTGAAATTTAAATATATTTTTTTATAAGTTGAAGAAATTTTATGCTTGGATAGGGTAAAAACAGATATTTGTGTACCTTTGCAAATTGAACTTATAAAAATATTTATGCAAAAAGAGAATCAGCCTATTATTGAAGTAAGGAATGTGTCGAAGACATTTGGAGAGAAAATGGCTCTCGACCACGTCAACCTTTCTGTTAGGAAAGGTGAATTTGTTACTATCCTGGGTCCATCGGGCTGTGGCAAAACCACTTTGCTTCGATTGATCGCAGGTTTTCAGACTACATCTGAGGGGGAAATCCGCATCTCAGGAAAGGAGATTACACAGACTCCTCCACATTTGCGCCCGGTAAATACAGTGTTTCAGAAATATGCACTTTTCCCTCATCTGAATGTATTTGACAATATTGCATTCGGATTGAAATTGAAAAAGATGCCGAAGGCTGTGATAGAGAAAAAAGTGAAGGTGGCTCTGAAGATGGTGGGCATGACCGACTATGAATATCGTGATGTAAATTCTCTTTCGGGCGGACAACAGCAGCGTGTGGCTATTGCGCGAGCTATTGTGAATGAACCGGAAGTGTTGTTGCTGGATGAGCCTTTGGCTGCACTTGACTTGAAGATGCGTAAAGATATGCAGATGGAACTGAAGGAGATGCATCGCCGACTGGGTATCACATTTGTCTATGTAACTCACGACCAGGAGGAAGCTCTTACCTTGAGTGATACCATCGTGGTGATGAGCGAAGGAAAAATCCAGCAGATTGGTGGCCCTACCGATATATATAATGAACCGGTCAATTCATTTGTGGCCGACTTTATCGGTGAGAGTAATATCTTGAACGGCATTATGCTGAAAGATGAGTTGGTTCGTTTCTGCGGACGCGATTTCGAGTGTGTGGATAAAGGGTTTGGAGAACTCGCACCGGTGGATGTGGTTATCCGTCCTGAAGACCTTTATATATTCCCGGTATCGGATGCTGCCCAGTTGCGAGGTGTTGTGCAGTCTTGTATTTTTAAAGGAGTGCATTATGAAATGGCGGTAGCTGTAGATGATTATGAAATCATTGTACAAGATTACCATGCTTTTGAAGCAGGCACAGAGGTTGGTCTGCTTATTAAGCCTTTCGATATTCATATCATGAAGAAGGAACGTACCTGCAATACCTTTGAGGGAAGCATGAAAGATGAGACTCATGTGGAATTCTTGGGATGTGAGTTTGAATGTAAACCAGTGGATATGAGTGACTCATCGAAAGACTGGCAGAATGTAACTGTGGAGGTAGACTTTGACAAGGTGGTGCTACACGATAATGAGGAAGATGGAACACTGACCGGAGAGGTGAAGTTTATCTTATATAAAGGTAACCATTACCATCTTACCGTATTCTCAGACTGGGATGAAGATGTGTTCGTAGATACTAATGATGTGTGGGACGACGGCGACAGAGTGGGTATTTCTATCCCAGCCGATGCTATTCGTATAATTTGTTAAACAGCTAAATGTAATGATTAAATTACAGAGTTTTTTTGCTTCGCGGAAAAGTTGGACATTGCCTTATCTGATTTTTTCAGTGATATTTGTCATTATTCCGTTATTGTTGATTGTGGTATATGCCTTTACCGATGATGCAGGGCATCTTACTCTGGCCAATTTCCAGAAGTTTTTTGCTCACCCGGAGGCGATGAATACGTTTATCTATTCTATCGGTATAGCTATCATTACCACGTTGGGGTGTATTTTGTTGGGGTATCCGGCAGCATGGATTCTCAGTAATTGTAAAAATCTGGGCTATGCACGTACATTGATTATGTTGTTTATCCTTCCTATGTGGGTGAACATCTTGGTGCGTACGTTGGCTACAGTCGCTTTGTTCGATTTCTTCCAACTGCCGTTGGGAGAGGGGGCTCTGATTTTTGGTATGATTTATAACTTTATCCCGTTTATGATTTATCCGGTTTACAATACGTTGCAAAAAATGGACCACAGTTACGTGGAAGCAGCACAAGACTTGGGGGCCAACTCGTTTCAGGTGTTTTGGAAAGTGGTGCTGCCGTTGTCTATGCCGGGAGTTGTGAGTGGAATTATGATGGTGTTTATGCCTACCATCTCTACATTCGCTATTGCAGAATTGCTTACCATGAATAATATTAAGTTGTTTGGTACTACCATTCAGGAAAATATCAATAACAGTATGTGGAATTATGGGGCGGCTCTTTCGCTGATTATGCTGTTCCTTATAGCTGCTACTTCCTTGTTTAGTTCGGATGATGATGATGCAGAGAGAGGAGGGGGAGTATGGTAAGAAGAATGATTGAACAGGTCTATCTGTGGGTGTTGCTGCTGTTGCTCTATGCTCCTATTGCAATTATCGTAATCTATTCGTTTACAGAAGCTAAGGTGCTGGGTAACTGGACAGGATTTTCTCTGAAACTGTATAGCTCCCTACTTAATACAGGGGCTCATCATTCGTTGATGAATGCTTTTGTCAATACTATCTTGATTGCTTTTATTGCAGCTATGGTTTCTACTTTGTTGGGCAGTGTGGCGGCTATTGGTATATTCAATCTCCGTGCAAAGAGCCGTAAGGCTGTAAGTTTCGTGAATACGATTCCTATTCTTAACGGGGATATCATTACCGGTATTTCGTTGTTTCTGCTGTTTGTGTCTTTGGGTATTACTCAGGGATTTACAACTGTAGTGCTGGCACATATCACTTTCTGTACACCTTATGTGGTGCTGAGTGTGCTTCCTCGCCTGAAACAGATGAATCCTAACCTTTATGAGGCGGCCCTTGACTTGGGTGCCACTCCTATGCAGGCTCTAAGAAAGGTGATTTTGCCGGAAATCCGTCCGGGAATGATTAGTGGTTTTTTGTTGGCGCTGACTATCTCTATCGATGATTTTGCGGTAACTGTATTTACCATTGGTAATCAGGGACTTGAAACGTTGTCCACTTATATCTATGCCGATGCACGCAAGGGAGGACTTACTCCGGAACTTCGACCGCTGTCGGCCATTATCTTTGTCGTGATTCTTGTAATGCTTATTGTAATTAACCGTAGGGCTGGAAAGGAGAAGAAAAAATGAAGAGACTGCTGAAATTTTGGATATGGCTGTTTGTAATGCCAACTTTTACCGGATGTTATAATAAGAGTGAAGAAAGAAGTGATATTCTGAAAGTCTATAACTGGGCCGATTACATTGGTGAGAATGTTTTGGAGGATTTTCAGGAATATTATAAGGAGCAGACAGGTAAGGATATTCGTATTGTGTATCAGACTTTCGACATTAACGAAATCATGCTTACTAAAATTGAAAAGGGGCATGAAGATTTCGACGTGGTTTGTCCGTCTGAGTATATCATTGAGCGTATGCTGAATAAGAAATTATTGCTTCCGATAGATACGAATTTTCAAAATTCACCAAACTATATGAAGCAAGTTGCTCCATTTATAAAAAAACAAATTAATAAACTGGGAACAATCAATGACCCTGCTACTCGGTATGCGGTTTGTTATATGTGGGGAACTACCGGATTGCTTTACAATAAGCAGTATGTCTCTGAAGAGGATATGAGCACTTGGGGAGCATTGTGGGACAAACGCTTTTCGGGACGTATCCTGATGAAAGATTCGTATAGAGACGCTTATGGAACTGCGCTGCTGTATGCCAATCGTAATAGGCTGTTGGCGGGAGAAGCTTCTGTCTCGGAACTGATGAACGATTATTCTCCGGCGGCAATGGATACGGTAGAAAAGTATCTGAAACTTCTTAAACCCAACGTAGCGGGTTGGGAAGCAGATTTTGGAAAAGAGATGATGACCAAAGGTAAAGCTTGGATTAATTTGACATGGAGTGGTGACGCTCAGTGGGCTATTGAAGAGGCTGCCTTGGTAGGCATTGATTTGGGATATTGCGTTCCAGAGGAAGGAAGTAACGTATGGTATGACGGATGGGTGATACCGAAGTATGCCGGTAATCCTAAAGCAGCTAGTTATTTTATTAACTTTATTTGTAGACCAGATATTGCATTGAGAAATATGCAAGAAAATGGTTATGTAAGTTCGATTGCAGCACCCGAGATAATGGAAGCCTGTGTGGATTCTACATTGGAGAAGGCGGTTGATGTAAGCTATTTCTTTGGTCCCGGCAATGAACACGTGAAACTTCGTAACACCCAATACCCGGACCGTTCGGTAGTGGCTCATTGTGAAATGATACGTGACTTTGGCGAACATACGGTAGATGTATTGGAAATCTGGTCAAGAACAAAAGGTGACAACCTTAACAGTGGCATTGTCATATTGATATTGCTGGTGATTGCCGGAATGAGTGGATGGCAGATTCATAGGATGCTGAAGGCTGCCCGCTATAAGAAAGCCCAACGTCAGCGCAGAAGAAAAGCTCAGATGCAGAAAAAGAAATAATAAAGGAAGAATTGCTTTAGGGCATATTCTAGCAAAACGGATAAAATTAAGCCCCTGCTTCTATTCGGACTTCGAAAGAGCAGGGGCTTAACTGTTTTTTATGTGGAAAAATCAAATAGATAATTCGCGGAGAACGGTGACTAGTTCACGGTCGATAGGCTTGTCGTTCTTGATGGCTTTAGTAAATGGAACATATACAATCTGATCGTTTTCAATACCAATCATAATGTTTCTCTGTCCTTCCATCAATGCCTCGATACTAGCTACACCCATTCGACTGGCAATGATACGGTCGTGGGCTGTAGGGCTACCACCGCGCTGCAAGTGACCTAAAATGGTGACGCGTACATCATACTGTGGATACTCATTCTTTACACGTTCTGCATAGTGCATAGCTCCACCTGTGATTTCACTTTCGGCAACCAGTACAATAGAACTGCTCTTTGATTTGCGGAATCCATTTTTGATGAATTCTTCCAACTGGTCTACTTCTGTATTGAATTCTGGGATAATGGCAGCTTCTGCACCTGATGCAATGGCTCCGTTAAGGGCCAAGAAACCCGCGTCGCGTCCCATAACTTCTACAAAGAATAAACGTTCGTGTGAAGTTGCAGTGTCGCGAATCTTGTCTACCGCATCCAAGATAGTATTCAGTGCTGTATCATATCCGATTGTTGTATCGGTACCATATAGATCATTGTCGATAGTTCCTGGAAGGCCGATACATGGAATGTCATACTCTTGTGCCAGCAAGCGTGCGCCGGAAAGAGAACCGTCACCACCGATTACGACTAATGCGTCAATACCCTCTTTTTGCATAGTTTCGTAGGCTACTTTACGACCTTCAGGAGTTTTAAATTCTTGACAACGAGCTGTCTTTAGAATTGTACCACCCTGCTGGATGATGTTGCTCACATTTTGAGTCTTGAATTCCTGGATTTCACCTGTAATCAGTCCTTTATATCCTCTATAGATAGCTTTTACTTTGAGTCCGTTATAGATAGCCGAACGGGTTACGGCACGGATGGCTGCATTCATTCCCGGGGCATCACCTCCGGATGTAAGAATACCGACACATTTAATAGTTCCCATAAGTTGTTTTGTTTAAATCTTGATGGCGCAAATTTACTAAAAAACTTGAAAGAATAGCTATCGCTCTGGTTATTCTTTCATAATTACTC
Organism: Phocaeicola sp.; assembly: GCA_029257865.1. Taxonomy (GTDB): domain Bacteria; phylum Bacteroidota; class Bacteroidia; order Bacteroidales; family Bacteroidaceae; genus Phocaeicola. Next base: position 32,393 of record JARIAN010000047.1, on the reverse strand, counting down.
TTTTACATTCTTCCATGAGCCATTTAGGGGTAGAAGTGGCACCGCATATACCAATGGAACTGAAGTCTTTTAGTTGTTCGGATGTGATTTCTTCCGGACGGTCTATTTGGTAAGAGTTCGGGTTTACTTTCAGGCACTCTTGGAATAGAATCTTACCGTTGGAACTCTTGTGTCCACATACAAAGAATACCAGTTCGTGAGCCGCTGCAAACCGTTGTATGTCAGGCATACGGTTGGCCACTTGGCGGCAGATGGTGTCGTAGTAGTTGAAGGTGGCTTCGGGTGAGATATGTTCTTGGATATAGGCTACTATCTGCCGGAACTCATCGAGCGACTTGGTGGTCTGTGAGTAGAGCCGGATGTCTTTGGTAAAGTCCAAACAGTTTACTTCTTTCAGGCTTTCTATTACAATGGCGGTTCCGTTGGTTTGACCTACTAAGCCTAACACTTCGGCATGTCCGTTTTTTCCGAAGATGACTATTTGCCTTTCCTTTCCTTCTGCCATTGAGCTGTCGTATTCTTGTTTGATACGTTTTTGCAGGCGTAAGACTACTGGGCAGGTTGCATCAATGATTTCTATTTGATTGGCTTGTGCCTGGTGGTAAGTCAGAGGAGGTTCGCCATGAGCACGGAGAAGTACCTTGGTGTGGCTGAGCTTCTCGAACTCTTGATGGTCGATGCTGACGAGCCCCATTTGCTTGAGTCGTTCGCATTCTTGTCCGTTGTGGACTATATCTCCCAGGCAGTATAAGGTTTCTCCTTTTGCCAGTTCTTCTTCGGCTTTCCGGATAGCTGTAGTTACTCCAAAGCAGAATCCGGAGCCTTCGTCTATCTCAACTTTACGCATGGCTTGTTGCTTTTTTGAATTGTTCGAAAAGCCAAGCCTTTTGTTCGGCGATAGTCAATGTGCTATTGTCTAGCAGCAAGGCATCTTCTGCTTGACGCAGAGGGCTTACGGAACGATTTTGGTCGATGCGGTCTCTTTCTTCCACATTATGTAGGATTTCTTCAAAAGAAGGATTTTGTCCTTTTGCGGTTAGTTCGTCAAAGCGGCGGCGTGCACGAATTTCTGCAGAGGCTGTGACAAAGATTTTCAGTTCGGCTTGTGGGAAAACGGCTGTACCAATGTCTCTTCCGTCCATTACAATGCCTTTCTCTTTTCCCATCTCTTGTTGCAAGCGAACTAAAGCTTCTCTTACGAATCCTAGAGCGGCAACTGGGCTTACTCTAGAAGAAACATCCAGGCAGCGGATTCGGTCTTCTACTTCAACTCCGTTGAGTTGTGTGCGTGGAAGTCCTTTTTCATCCAGTTTGAATGAGATTTTAATTTGGTTCATCTGTTGTTTCAACTCTTCTTCTTTGATTTGGTTGTCGGCGTCAAAGAGGTCGTGCTCCATACAGTAAAGTGTTACGGCACGATACATTGCTCCACTGTCGATATAGATATACCCTATTTCACGAGCCAGGTCTTTGGCCATTGTGCTTTTTCCGCAAGACGAAAATCCGTCGATAGCTATGATGATTTTTTTCATATATATAATAATGTATAGTTATTCTTTCTTGTAATGTATTTGGATTGTTTGTTTCGGTTGAATATTTGATGCTTCAAAGATACATTTTTTTTTGTCATCTCTCGGCTTGAAAGGAATCAAATCATTGGAACGATGGGGTAAAAAGGTAGCTTAAAGGAAAATTACCGTCTGTCAAGATTCATAAAAATGAATATTTTCTTAAAAATCTTATTGAAAACATTCTTGATTCAAATATTTACACTATATTTGTCGCACAGAGAATTATTAACCTATAAAATTTGTTTTATGGAAATTAAGAAATCGCCGAAAGCCGATTTGGAGGGAAAGAAGGCCACAGGACGTTTGGTCGGATTTATACTGATATTGGCAGTCGTATTCGTGGCATTTGAATGGACCAAGTACGACGTGGTATTCACTGCCGATAGTGGTATTGCAGAAGTCCCTTTTGAAGAAGAAATGGTTCCTATTACGGAAATGGAAGAACCTAAACAGGCTCCTCCTCCTCCAGAAGCTCCGAAAGTGGAGGAAGTGTTGCAGATTGCTGATGATAAAGCCGATATCGTTGAATCGGATATCCAGTCAAGTGAAGACACTAAGGAAGCAGTAGAAATTAAGTATGTTCCTCAAGAAGTGGTGGAAGAAGAGCCAGTAGAAGAGGAAGTATTTATGGTAGTAGAAAACATGCCGGAATTCCCAGGTGGTATGGGTGAACTGATGAAATTCTTGGGTAAGAACATCAAGTATCCTACTATTGCGCAGGAAAACGGTGTGCAGGGACGTGTTATTGTTCAGTTTGTGGTAAACAAGGACGGTTCTATCGTAGACCCAGTCGTTGTTCGCTCTGTGGACCCTTACTTGGATAAAGAAGCTCTCCGTGTGGTGCAAGCCATGCCTAAGTGGAAGCCAGGTATGCAGCGTGGTAAAGCTGTGCGTGTAAAATATACAGTGCCTGTAACATTCAAATTGCAGTAATTCATTGTAATCAAGTTTTTAAAGGCTGCTCTTTTGGGCAGCCTTTTTTATATTATATTCCTATATAAACCAGAAAATCATGAAGCAATTTAGTGCAAAGGAATTACAAGAACGGATACAGAAATATATTGATGGACTTGATTTTTCTCAAGGACCTCAAGATTTGTATGATCCGATAGACTATGTGTTGGGCCTTGGCGGAAAACGTTTGCGTCCGGTATTGATGATGATGGCCTATAATCTTTATTGTGAAGATGTAGAGAAAATCTATTCGCAGGCTGCGGGGATGGAAACTTATCATAACTTTACTCTCCTCCACGACGACTTGATGGATAAGGCTGATATGCGTCGTGGAAAATCTACCGTACATAAAAAGTGGAATGAAAACACTGCAATCCTTTCGGGGGACGCTATGCTTATTTTGGCTTATCGTTTAATGGCCCAAGATTGTATTGCTGATAAGTTGCCCCAGGTTTTGACTGCATTTGGAAAGGCTGCCTTGGAAGTGTGTGACGGTCAGCAGTGGGATATGGAGTTTGAAGACCGTAAGGAAGTGCTTGTCGATGAGTATATGAATATGATTCGCCTGAAGACGTCGGTGTTGTTGGCTGCTTCTTTGCAGATTGGCGCTATGCTGGCTGGGGCTTCTGAACGTGATGCTTCTTTGCTATATGAGTTTGGAGTGCGTATCGGATTGGCTTTCCAATTGCAGGATGACTTTTTAGATGTGTATGGCGACCCTGCGGTTTTCGGCAAGAATATCGGTGGGGATATCTTGTGCAACAAGAAGACCTATATGTTGATTTCAGCGCTTGAGAAAGCAGACGACGGATTGCGTGGGGAATTGCTTCACTGGATTGATGCTACCGATTATGTTCCGGTTGAGAAGATTGCTGCGGTAACACATATATATAATGTGTTGGGAATTGATTCTCTTTGCCGCAATGCGATTGATCAGTTATATGAAGAAGGAATTGCTTTGCTAGATAAGGTAGAGGTGGAAGAAGCGAGAAAAGATATTTTGACTGCTTATGTTCGGGGAATGATGAACCGAAACTTGTAGTAATAAGGTGGAATGTCGTTTGGAATAACCATATCTTGTTCGGATAAAAATACTGTGGTGCTTTAAAAAACATCACAGTATTTTTTTGTTATGTTTGAAACATAAGATTACCTTTGTCCCTGATAATAGGAAAATATTCAGAATAAGCAATCAACGTTATGATTTCATTTATAGATACACATACCCATCTGTTCGCTGAAGAATTTGATGAAGATCGTGAACTGGCGGTTGTTCGTGCTGTGGAAGCCGGGGTAACACGACTTTTTATGCCCAATATTGACGATACAACAGTGGAGTTGATGTTGGACTTGTGCAATCGCCATGAAAATTGTTATCCAATGATTGGATTTCATCCCACTTCAGTAGACTCTGGATGGAGTTCTCGTTTGGCTAAAGTAGAGAAATGGCTTCACTCTTCACAACAGTTCTATGGAATCGGTGAAGTTGGGATGGACTTATATTGGGATAAAACCTATCGGATAGAGCAGATGAAAGTTCTGGACCGTCAGGTGGAATGGGCTTTGGAATATGCTTTACCTCTTATAATACATTGCAGAGAAGCTTATCCGGAACTTTTAGAAGTGCTTGCTCCTTATAAAAATACAGCCTTGAAAGGAATTTTCCATAGTTTTACTGGTACGGAGCATGATGCTTTACGCTTGATGGAATATTCTCGGTTTAAGTTTGGCGTGAATGGAGTAGTTACTTTTAAGAAGAGTACCCTTCCGGAAGTTTTGAAGCAGATACCATTGGATAGAATTGTTCTTGAAACAGATTCCCCTTATTTGGCTCCGGTTCCTTATCGTGGTAAACGTAATGAAAGTGCCTATTTAGTGAAGACTGCTGAAAAGTTGTCGGAAGTTTATCAAGTCACTTTGGATGAAATTAGTCGCAAAACCACTCAAAATGCCCTTCAAATATTCGGAAATAAGGAGATAAGTTTTTAAAGTTTATTAATTTTGCTGATATATTTAAACTTTTATCCGTCGAATGTTATGTAAGACGAAAAAAAAGAATACATTTGTGCTTGAAAATAGAACGGACGATTTCGGGAAGTTTTGAAAAACCTTCCCGAAGCGTCAAAAAAGAAACAAAGGAGAGGTGCTCGAGTGGTTGAAGAGGCACGCCTGGAAAGCGTGTATACGCCAAAAGTGTATCACGGGTTCGAATCCCGTTCTCTCCGCGAGAAATAAAAACAATTAAAAACAATCAATTAATTAATCTTAAAAATTAGACACACAATGAAAAAGTTATTTGCAATTCTTGCAGTAATGGGAGTACTCTCATTCGGAATGACTCAGACAACAATGGCTCAGGATGCTGCTGCTCCTGCTCAGTCAGAACAGGTAGCTCCTGCAGTGGAAGAAGGTGGTATGCACAAAGAACTGAAAACCAAATTTATCGAAGGTGATGCTGGTTTCATGTCATTGGTTGCTGTAGCATTGGTTCTTGGTTTGGCTTTCTGTATTGAACGTATTATTTACTTGAGCCTTGCTGAAGTTGATACAAAGAAATTGATGGGTAAAGTAGAAGCTGCTTTGGAAAAAGGTGACGTTGAAGGTGCTAAGACTATCTGCCGTAACACTCGTGGCCCTGTTGCTTCAATCTGCTATCAGGGTTTGATGAGAGTAGACGAAGGTCTTGATGTAGTTGAACGTTCTGTAGTATCTTTCGGTGGTGTTCAGGCTGGATACCTTGAAAAAGGATGTTCTTGGATTACATTGTTTATCGCGATGGCTCCATCTTTGGGATTCTTGGGTACTGTAATCGGTATGGTTATGGCGTTCGATAATATCCAGCGTGCTGGTGATATCTCTCCTACAGTTGTTGCTGGTGGTATGAAAGTTGCGTTGATCACTACTATCTTCGGTTTGATTGTAGCATTGATTCTTCAGGTATTCTATAACTACATTCTTTCTAAGATTGAAGCTATCACAAGCCAGATGGAAGATTCTTCTATCACTTTGCTTGATATGATCATGAAGTACAACTTGAAATACAAAAAATAATTTTTTGAACAATGGCTAAATTATCATATAAAGTATCTTACTACGTATTCTATGTTTGCATTGCCCTTATATTGGTGGTGTTAGGCATGTTCTTCGGAGTAGGATATAACGAAACAAATGCTGCAGGTTATGTAGAACCTGCCAATACGCCAGCTTTGATGTTCTTGATGTACGGAATGTTTGGCGTAACAGTAATCGCTACACTTATTGGTGCAGTTTGTCAGTTTGGCGGTGCATTGAAGGATAATCCTAAAGGTGCTATTAAATCTTTGCTGGGAGTTATCTTGTTGGTAGTGTTGCTTGTAGTAGCTTACAATGCAGGTTCTTCTGATGCTATCTTGCTTGCTAGCGGTGAAGAATATACAGATGTTACTATGCTGAAAGTTAGTGATATGTTCCTGTTCTCTACATACATTTTGTTTGGTATCGCAGTAGTTGGAACATTAATCAACTTGTCAGGTATCTTTAAAAGATAATATCTACATTGAGTTTAATATTAAAACGGAGTAAGTAAAATGGCAAAAAGGAATAGAAAAGTGCCGGGAATCAATGCTAGTTCAACGGCCGATATTGCTTTTATGTTGCTTATTTTCTTCCTTATTACAACATCAATGGATACTGATCGCGGTCTGGCGCGTCGTTTGCCGCCTCCACCGGAAAACAAGGATCAGAAAGATGATATTATTGTTAAGGAACGAAACGTTCTTCAGATTCGTGTCAACAAAAACAACGAGTTGATGGTTGCAGGAGAATGGTTCGATATTAAGCAATTGAGAGAAAAAGCAAAAGAATTTATCGCTAATCCAAAGGATGACGAACACATGCCAGAAAAGCATGCAAAGAACATTCCTTTCTTTGGTGATGTGATGATTACAGATAAGCACGTTATCTCTGTACAGAATGACGTGGGTACAAGCTATGAAGTATATCTTCAGGTACAGAACGAACTGGTGGCTGCTTATAATGAATTGCGTAATTCATTGGCTAAGTCTAAGTTCGGAGTTGAATTGGCTGAGTGTACAGAAGAGCAGAAAGATGCTATCATGCAGTATTTCCCACAGAAGATTTCTGAAGCAGAACCTAAAAAATATGGAGGAAAATAATCATGGGAAAATTTAACAAGAGCGGAAAGCGCGAGATGCCTGAGTTGAATACTTCATCTTTGCCTGACCTTATCTTTACCATGTTGTTCTTCTTTATGATTGTAACAACCATGCGTGAGGTTACACTGAAGGTTCAGTTCAGAGTCCCTGCTGCTACAGAATTGGAAAAACTTGAAAAGAAGTCTTTGGTTTCTTTCATCTATATTGGTAAGCCGATGCCGGAGTTCCAGAAAAAGATGGGTACTACTGACCGTATCCAGTTGAACGATAAGTTTGCTGAATCTTCAGAAGTACAGGATTATATCTATCAGGAACGTGAAAACATGAAAGAAAGTGATAAGCCTTTTATGACTGTTTCTTTGAAAGTGGATGCCGAAACAAAAATGGGTATCGTAACTGAAGTGAAGCAGGCTCTTCGTCAGGCTTATGCTTTGAAGATAAACTATTCAGCTACACAGCGTAAATAAGTTTATTCCAACAAACAATATAAAAAAAGCTGTCTTCTTTTTGGAGGACAGCTTTTTTTATGTGTTTACGTGAGTGATAAATTAATTAGATTATTCTACTCCATACACTTCTTTGTAGAGTTGATGGCGGATGGTATCAAATTCTTTGTCGATTGTCTCTGTATGAGTGAACATCAAGTATAAGGGGACTTCCTCACCTCCTTTCCGATACGGAGGTTGGATGTAGTCTTTATGGCAAAGAGAAAACCCACATCTTTGGTAAAATCCGATACGTCTTGTGCTCCATTCATCTTCCGGATGTTCTACTTCTAATACGATGATTCCTGGTAACATGTCAGTTAGGGCTTTCATAATATCCTTTCCGTATCCTTTATTTCTATATTGAGATGAAGTTGCTAAATGCTCTATGTAATGAAATCCATCTAAACTCCATACGGTAACTAATCCTATAGGAAGATTGTTTTGCTTTTCTTCAATTAGATAGCAGGTAAACAATTTGTTTTGTGCCGTATGGCGACGTTGTTCCTCTTTGTCACGTCGTTCGTTTTCAGGGAAAGCTTCTTCAAGTAGATTTTCTATGAAATCATACTGTGGATGCTTGGTGTTGATTGGGGTTAATTGCATCATAATTGTTTTATTTATTAGTATAAAAATAGATGATATTCTTCAAGGCGCGTTGGCATACCGGGCAAAATTGTGGTGCTTCGTTGATTTTCATTCTACATTCCGTGGCAGGTCGGTAAATACCTTTCAGTGAGTAGCCTCCTCCTTCATAAACTCCTATTTGGGTGTAAAGTTTCTTTAAGTCTTTTTCCGGTTGTGTTGGAATGGGAGTATCCGAAGGGATCATGTCCTGCCATTTGCTTTCAAAGTCTACCAGCGTAGTGATATTCTGCTCCCAAGGTTCGATGGAGTATGGATACATGGCACTAGGTTCATCAGTATAGGCATACTCATCGGCCAGTCCTGCAAAACTATGTCCAAATTCATGTACCACTACCGGGCGGAACATGTCATGATGTGCGGTGGTTAGTAAGTAAGAGTTATAGATACCTCCTCCTCCATAAGTATTGGTATTGGCAAGGATGACGATATGTTCGTAAGGGATGCCAGCCAGCCAGTCATGCATTTTCTTTACGCTTCGTGTAGTTAGATAGCGGTCTGAATAGAAAGTGTCAAAATGAGAATTCACAGCCGTGCTTTTCCATTCTCCATTACGTGGGATGCTTACCCCGCTATCGGCCGATGGACTGCCTACAGCTATAACGTTGAAACGCTCTTTCAGTTCCTTGAAAGGTTCGTGTGCAAAGATAGCATCACAGGCTGCCTGTGCGTCTTTATAGAATAATTCCATCTCTTGGTCTGTATATCCTTCAGCCATAATAGCGATATCAATGCAGTCCTTGCTGCTGCCGTTTTGCAGCAAATAGCGGTGAGGTGTAGTTCCTTGCTCTCCTTTGCGGTGAATCAAGATATCTTTAGGATCAACCTCATGTGTAAAACTTGCAGTTGTACGGCGATATGCATCTTTCAGCTCAATAGTGATAGAAGCCGGTTTGAGAGGGAAAGGAACTAGGAATGTATTTTCAAAGCTACGGGTAACCTGCTTGGCCTCCTCTTCACAAATCCACTCCTGAAATAGACTGGAGAATGAAGTGCGATAAATCACCTTTCCGCTGGCTTTGTCATACATTGTAATCTGTCCATTTCCTTCCACTGGCAATTGGTTGAGCGAGTGTCTTCTTCCTGCCCATTGAGGCAGGCTGACCAGTTCGTCCAATGTTACTGATTGCTTTTCATGGTTACCGCTGAAGATATAGTCGACTCTTAATGTGCGGTTGGAAAATAAATCGTTGAAACTCTGTGATATACCTTGGTTTATTGATGCAAAGAGAAATATTATTCCAAGATTAAATCTATTCATTATTATTTATTTTTAGTGCAGATACAAAGATAGTCTTATTTGCTTAATATTCTATGGGTAGAGATGGAAAGTTATTGATTTTTCTTTTCAGATTAAAAGAAAATATTACCTTTGTAGATAAAATTTAATCAAATGGGACATCATCAATTAGACAAATTAGACGAGCAGATTTTGCAGCTTATTGCTGCAAATGCGCGTATACCCTTTCTGGAGGTAGCACGTGCATGCAATGTGTCTGGTGCAGCGATTCATCAGAGAATCCAAAAATTGACTAATCTGGGAATCTTAAAGGGTTCTGAGTTTATCTTAGACCCAGAAAAGATAGGTTATGAAACTTGTGCTTATGTAGGGCTGTATCTTAAAGATCCTTCGCAGTTTGATACTGTGACGGAAGCATTGAAATTGATACCTGAAGTAGTGGAATGTCATTTTACTACTGGGCAGTATGATATGTTTATTAAGATATACGCTAAAAACAATCATCATTTGTTGAACATTATTCATGATAAACTTCAGCCATTAGGTCTTGCACGTTCGGAAACTATTATTTCTTTCCGTGAAGCTATTAAGCGTCAGATGCCTATTTGCGATCTTGTTGATGAAGATTGAATCAGCCATCCAGAAAAAGGAGAAAAAGAGAAGCCGTATTATCCGTTTCATATAGAAAGGGGTAATACGGCTTTTCTTTTCAGCTGCTTCGGTATCTATTTCCGGATATAGTTGGTAAATTTGTATGCATATTCATGCTTCTCATCCATGGGATGTATTTCATTCTCTTCGACAGACCATTGTTCGGCGGTTACTTCCGGAAAGAATACATCTGCTTTCATGCTGTTATCTTCAATATGTGTCAGATAGAGCTTGTCGGCCAAGGGGAGAGCCTCCCGGTAGATACTTGCCCCTCCTATGATGAACACCTCTTCATCGGGTGTGCAATGTGCAAGAGCATCTTGTAGGGAAGAAAAGCATTCTGCTCCGAGGAAATCCTGTTGTGAGCGGCTCAGAACGATATTTCTTCGGTTAGGCAAAGCCCCTTTGGGAAGAGATTCAAAAGTTTTCCGTCCCATAATGATGGTGTGTCCGGTGGTCAGAGCCTTGAATCTTTTCAAGTCGTTAGGAAGCCAATAAAGCAACTTGTTTTGGAATCCTAATCCCCATGAACGGTTTACTGCTGCAATGATAGAGATCATATTGTTATTTCTGTTTGTTTGAAATTACACTGATACTTTTCCCGCAATATGAGGATAAGGGTCATAATTGGTCAGTTCAAAGTCCTCATATTTGAAGTCAAAGATATTTTTCACATCCGGATTGATATGCATGGTAGGCAAGGGTCTCGGAGTACGTGAGAGCTGCAGCTCCACCTGTTCCATGTGGTTCAGATAGATATGTGCATCGCCTAGTGTATGGATAAACTCCCCTGCTTTGAGCCCGGTAACCTGTGCCATCATTTGCAGCAACAGAGCATAAGAAGCGATATTGAAAGGCACTCCTAAAAACGAGTCGGCACTGCGCTGATACATTTGCAGGCTGAGTTTTCCGTTGGCCACATAAAACTGGAAGAATGCATGGCAAGGCGGCAGGTTCATGTTGTCTAGGTCGGCCACATTCCATGCGCTTACAATGATGCGCCTTGAATCGGGATTATGTTTGATTGTTTCTACAGCTTCCGAAATCTGGTCGATGAACTTGCCGTCGTACGTAGGCCAAGAGCGCCACTGGTAGCCGTAGATATGTCCCAGGTTGCCGTTTGCGTCTGCCCATTCGTTCCAGATTCTCACTCCATTATCTTGCAGGTACTTCACATTGGTGTCTCCCTGTAAGAACCAGAGCAGTTCGTGGATGATGGATTTCAGATGAAGTTTTTTGGTTGTAACTAGCGGGAACCCTTCCTCCAGGTTGAAGCGCATTTGATGTCCGAAGACACTGATGGTACCCGTTCCGGTACGGTCATCTTTTCTTACTCCTTCCCGGCGGATTCTTTCCAGTAAATCTAGATATTGTTTCATGATGTGGGAATATACTTTTATTGAATTGTTTTCAGACTGCAAAGTTAATAAAAACCTCATTTCTTGCCACCTTCTTCCCCTATTATTGCGAGTAATATTCTTTTGTTGTACCTTTGCATTAAGGCAGTTTATATAAGCTATAGACGCTGCCTGTCCGGAGTTGTGTGTAGCTCCGTAGTCCATTTATAATCAAACAAGGAAGCATTTATGAATTTACCAGCCCCTTTCGTAGCCCGTATGCAGCAGTTGCTGGGCGAAGAAGATTATCAGCATTTTTGCAAGGCACTTCAGGAAGACACTCCGGTGAGTGTGCGGATGAATCAGGCCAAGTGTTCAGTAGAGCCAGAGGAAGGCCGTGCTGTAGCTTGGTGCAGTAGTGGATATTATCTGCCGCAACGTCCTACTTTTACCTTTGACCCGTTGTTTCATGCCGGAGTATATTATGTGCAAGAAGCCTCGTCTATGTTTATAGAGCAGGCTATGCGCACTTATGTAGACCATCCGGTGGTGATGCTTGACTTATGTGCAGCTCCTGGAGGGAAATCTACGTTATGCCGTTCGGTATTGCCGGAAGGGAGTTTCCTTGTGGCCAATGAAGTGATGCGTAACCGCTCGCAGATATTGGCGGAGAATTTGATAAAATGGGGAGATGCCGGAGTGGCGGTAACCAGCAATGACCCGGCCGACTTTGCTTCATTGGGTCCGGTGTTTGATGTGATGCTTACCGATGTTCCCTGTTCCGGAGAAGGGATGTTCCGGAAAGATCAGGTAGCTATAGATGAGTGGAGTCTTGCCAATGTTGACCTTTGCTCACAGCGTCAGCGTCGAATCTTGGCGGATGTATGGTCTGCTCTCAAACCGGGCGGATTGCTTATCTACAGTACCTGTACTTATAACATCGAGGAGAATGAAGAGAATGTGGCATGGATTGCTCGGCAGTTGGGTGCAGATGTGTTGCCGCTTGATGTTCCACAGGAATGGAATGTTACGGGAAATCTGGCGGGGACAGACTTTCCAGTCTATCGTTTCTTTCCTCACCGTACAGTGGGAGAGGGGCTTTTCATGGCTGTCTTACGCAAGCATGAAGACGGAGAAACTTGCGTTTCTCAAGGGGGAGAAGTGAGAAAGAAGAAAGATAAGAAAGGTAAGGGGGGGAAAGGCAAGGAAAAGAAACTTGTTGTTCCTGAACAAGTGAAGCAGTGGTTGCAACATTCCGAACAGTGGCAATGGCTGGATGAAGAATGGGTGCTACGTGCAGTCCCTCAAGCATATGCTGAACTATATCAAAGTTTGCGCAGTAACCTCAAGGTGCTGCATGCCGGGGTGACGGTAGCAGAACTGAAGGGAAAGGACTGGAATCCGCACCATTCATTGGCTATGTCGTCAGTGCTGGATTCTACCCGTTTCCCGGTGGCGGAAATCAGTTACGAGCAAGCAATAGCTTATTTTCGCAAAGAAGTCATCGTACTCTTTTCAGATACGCCTAAGGGGATAGTCTTGTTACAGTATGAAGGTTTGCCGCTTGGCTTTGTGAAAAACATAGGTAACCGTGCCAATAATCTTTATCCGCAAGAGTGGCGTATTAGAAGTGGTTATTTACCGGAGGAAGTGCAGTTGCTGAAATAAAAGATAAATCTGTGCGTCAAGCTTAGTGTTTGGTTGCATGTTTCTATTGCTCAGGACTTGGTCTTTATTATTCAGATATAGAATGATAAAAACCAAGTCCTGAGTGTGTATAGATGCATTTTTGCTGTTGAAGAAGAATAAAGGTTTACATATTTGAGGGAATACTGTATATTATGCCGACCAATTCTTGAATTACAACTTGTGTTTTATAAAATACAATCATAGTTTTATAAAATATGAGCATTGTTTTATGAATCACTGATTGTAACTTAAGATTCTGTAGAGATAGCTAGAGGAATGGTACTGCCGTTCTTGAATTTTTCGATAAGAAAGACAGGCATTCGTGATAAGTCATGCAGCATTGATAGAAAAGTAAAAGAAGAATGGATTTTTGAGAAAATGTGTACTGTCTTTAAGTGTTTGTTTTGATGTGAAAATTATTATAAACTGATGCTGAATAGATATACGAGATTAATACTTAAAAAAATATTTCAATTATTTATTAATGTTAATTGTATGTTCTGGTGTTATCGTTAACAGATGCAATTATTGTATAAAAATATATCTTTGCAAATTAAATGGTAAAGAAGGTAAATATAGTTTCTAGATTGTAGACAATGGATATTTGTGTAAAATATTTATTGGGGAAATAGGTATTAGGTAGGATTGTCGTAAAACTTTAAGACAACTTGAAGATAGGGAGGCAATAACTGACTATAAGGAAGAAGATATCGAATGTATAGAACTGTTATTTATTAAGGTTTAAATAGATAGAAATATCAATTGAATGGTAAAGGTACAAATTTTAAAAGGTAATAAGGACAGAATCAATAGGTTAATAAAGTTGGATAGGACTTATGGGTTGCTATGACTTAGAACTGGCGTAATACGAAATAAATGAGTATGTCTTTTAAGTAAAAAAAACATTAAAGGAATAGCTATTCCATATATTATTAATTTAAATTTTTATACACAGATTAAGATGAGAAGATTTTTTCTTTGGGTAGTCTTTTTTGTGATGATAGGAGTAAATACTGTCATGGCACAAAGTTTCGTTGTAAAAGGAACTGTTGTGTCGAAGACAGGTAACGAGCCTCTGATTGGGGTGTCTATCTTACAAAAAGGTACTACGAATGGGGTAATTACTGATTACGATGGTAATTATGAGTTGAAAATTCAAGGTAAAAGTGCTACTTTGGTGTTTTCGTATATTGGTATGCAAACACAAGAGTTCCAGGTGACATCTTCTACTGGTGTGCTGAATGTTACCTTACAGGATGATGCGCAGCTGGTAGATGAAGTAGTGGTTGTGGCCTATGGAGTAAGAAAGAAAGGAACAATTGCTGGTTCGGTTTCTACAGTGAAGGCGGACAAGATGCGTGATGTTCCTACAGCTAGCTTTGACCAGGCTCTTCAGGGACAGGCTACCGGACTTTCTGTAATTGCTTCATCGGGTGAGCCCAGTAAGGCTGCCACTTTCCAGATTCGTGGTACTAACTCTATCAACTCAGGAACTGCTCCGTTGTTCATTCTTGATGGTATGCCAATCAGCAACAGCGATTTTACATCTCTTAACCCGAGTGACATCGAATCGGTTTCTGTATTGAAAGATGCTTCTTCTACATCTATATATGGTGCACGTGCTGCCAATGGGGTGGTAGTAATTACTTCTCGTCGTGGTCTTTCTATGGAACGTCCGAAAATCAGTTTCCGTGCACAGTATGGTTTTTCTCAGTTGGCTCGTTCGGAATGGAATCTGATGAATACGGAAGAACGTATCGCATTTGAAAAACTGATAGGTCTTGACAAGGGACAAGACTATGCTGAGTTATCGAAAATTGATGTGAACTGGATGGATATGGTATTCAATGACCATGCTCCGGTGCAGAACTATGAACTTTCTATCAATCGTGCAAATGACCGTTTCAACTATTACGTGTCGGGCAGTTTTTTTGACCAGGAAGGTATTGCACAAGGTTCTGGCTTCAGAAGATACAATTTAAGAGCTAATGCAGAAGTGAAGACTGCTTCATGGATGAAGATGGGTACAAATACGATGGTTTCTTATGAAGAGATAGAGCGGACAGAAGAAGGAACTCCAACTCTGTCGTCACCTATTTTCGCCAGCCGTATGATGTTGCCTTACTGGAATCCTTATCGTGAGGATGGTTCTATTGCTTCGCAGGCAGATGGTTCTTGGAAGGGTATCGGACAGAACCCGATTGAGTGGATGGCAAATAATCCGGTGAACTATAAGAAATATAAGATGCTGACCACTTTATTTGCTGAAGTGACTCCAATAGAGAATCTTACTATCCGTACACAGTTCGGTATCGACTATTCACATACCACTTCTTTCATGAAGTCTTTCCCAAGCTATACTTTGAATGGAGGTATGGGTAGTGCAGGACGTAGCTCTTACGATGGATTGAATCTGACAGAAACTACCACCATTACTTATCGTGATACTTTCAAGGACGACCATTCCTTTACGTTTATGTTGGGGCAGGAAGGGGTAGATTACCGTTATGAAGGTTTTCAGGTGATTACAAAAGGTCAGACTAATGACTTACTGACTAACCTTGCTTCAGGTATTCGTGCCATAGGTTGGCCGGAAGGATATACTTCTTATGCTTATCTGTCTTTCTTCGGACGTACAGAGTATAATTATAAGGATTTGTATTATGCCGATTTCTCACTTCGTGCCGATGCTTCTTCACGATTTGGAAAGAACAATCGTTGGGGATGTTTCTGGTCGTTGGGTTTTATGTGGAACTTGCGTCAGGAGTCTTGGTTTAAAGATTGGGATTGGTTGACTAATGCTCAGTTCTCTGCCAGCACAGGTACGTCGGGTAACTCTGAAATTTCAGACTATGCTCGTCTAGGCTTGGTGAAAGGTGGACCTAGCTACAATGACCAGGCAGGTATCTATCCTGCACAGAGCAGCTTGGATAACTTCAGCTGGGAGTCTACTTGGGCTTCAAACTTGGCTTTGCATCTTGGATTTTTTGACCGCTTGACTGCTGATATTGAATTCTACCATAAAAAGACAACTAACATGTTGATGTTAGTTCCAGAATCGTATGCTATTTCTGGTGAAGGTACCCGTTGGGAAAATGTGGGTGCGATGGTTAATCAAGGTGTGGAAATCAATTTAGGAGCTGATGTAATCCGTACTGCAGATTGGGTATGGAATGTGACAGCCAATGTTTCTTACAACAGAAATGAGCTGAAGGAACTTTACAATGGGGTGTCTGAATATACTAATGCTTCTACCGGTTTACGTTATGAAGTGGGACATCCGGTTAATGAGTTTTATCTGAACCGATATGCTGGAGTGAACCCAGCCAATGGTAAACCGTTGTGGTATACTAAGGATGGAGAAATCACCACAGAGTTCCGTGAAGAGGATAAGGTGATGACAGGAAAAACTTTCGATGCTCCTTGGGCAGGTGGTTTCAGCACAAGTCTTACTTGGAAAGGGTTGACTTTGTCGGCACAAGCTAGCTGGATGGCAGACCGTTGGGTTGTCAATAATGACCGTTATTTTGAAGAGAACAATGGTGGCTATTCAGGTTATAACCAGTCTCGCCGTATCTTATATGACGGATGGAAGAAGCCGGGAGATGTAACAGACATTCCTGTTTATGGAGAAATTGCCCAGTTGGACGACCGTTTCTTGGAAAACAGTTCATTCCTTCGTCTTAAGAATGTAACCTTGTCGTATACCTTCCCTGCCAAATTGCTGCAGAAGACCCGTTGCTTGTCGGCTGCCCGTCTGTATATGCAGGGACAGAATCTGCTTACACTGACCGACTTCACCGGATTTGACCCTGAATATGCAGGAAATGTATATGTAGGTCAGTATCCTGCTTCACGTCAGTTTACTTTCGGTGTGGAACTTACTTTTTAAGTAAAAGGAGAGAAAGAATTTAATCGAATAAAAAGAAAAACGAAATGATAAAGAAATATATATTGTTGGCAGCACTAGCGTTTTCGTTCACTTCTTGTTTGGACAAGTATCCGGAGAATGCAATTCTTTCGGGTAATGCCATAAAGACGGTGAGTGATGTGGACCAGGCTGTAATCGGAATTTATGACTCATTCAAGAGTCCGGCTCTGTATTCCGGAAACTTGACTCTGCTTCCGGATATTCAGACAGATTTGGTATATGGTATCAATGGTAATACGGGTGCTTATGGACCTATTTGGCGTTGGAAGGATATTCTTTCAAATAATACGGATATTGAAAATGTATATTCTGGACTATATGATGTCATTGCACGTTGCAACTTCTTGTTTGACAATGTGGAGAATGTACGTGAAAAGATTTCTGATGACAAACAGTTGGATAAGTTGGACCAGTGTTGCGGTGAGGCACATTTTGCACGTGCCTTGGCTTATGCAGAATTGATTAAACTCTTCTGTAAGTCTTATGAAGGCGACGACGCTGCTGCCAATGAATTGGGAGTAGTTATTACGACTCACTATCGTGGTGATGAGGAAATCAAGCGTGCTTCTTTGAAAGATTCCTATGACTTCGTTTTAAATGAGTTGGATGAAGCTGAAAGACTCTTGAAACTGGAAGAAGATTTCAATGCTGCTCAGACTCCTCTTTTCAACTCTCCTTATTTTAATGAATATACTATTTATGCCTTGCGTGCACGTGTGGCGCTTTATATGCAGAAGTGGGAAGATGCCGTGAAGTATTCTTCTAAGTTGATTGATAGCGGATACTATCGCCTGTCAAGTTGTACCGAACAGTACTCTCCAGGTATCAGCTACTACAAATATATGTGGACAAGTGATCAGTCAACAGAAACCATTTGGCAGGTTGCTTTTACTCCAACCTCTTATGGTGGGGCGTTGGGACGTATCTTCTTCAACTATGACTTCTCTACCGTTCGTCCAGACTACGTGCCTGCTTCATGGGTGTTGGGTTTGTATGATGGAGCAGATCTTCGTTTGGAAACTTTCTTTAAATCGATGCAGACAGGATATAGTCATAAACTCAACTGGCCTTTGCTGATTAAGTATTTCGGAAACCAGACCTTTACCGAGCAGTTCGGTATCTTGCATGTGAGCATGCCTAAGGTGTTCCGTTTGTCGGAACAGTATCTGATTCGTGCAGAAGCTTATTGTCAGTTGAAGGATTTTGCTAAGGCCGGAAAAGATTTGACAACTTTACGCTCCGCACGTCTTACTTCATCAGGAAATATTGTAATTACAGAAGACAACTGGTTAGACCAAATCAGCGATGAACGAGTGCGTGAACTTTATATGGAAGGATTCCGTTTGCAGGACCTGAAGCGTTGGCATCGTGGCTTTGAGCGTAAGCCTCAGGCACAGTCGCTGGTATCGGGTAGCAGACTGAAGGTTGAAAAGGATGACCCTTTCTTTGTATGGCCTATACCATTGCATGAAATAGAAGCACCAGGTTCTGTAATCCAGCCTAATGAAAGTAATAAGTAATGAATGAAACAATAAATAGAATGAAAAAGTGTTTATTTGGATTGAGTATTGGTATGTTTGCTCTTTCTATGGGAAGTTGCAACGATTCGCATTCTACCTATAATGGTCCAGACTATGTGATGTTTGCTGATACTTTTCAAGTGTGTGCTGTACAAGATTCGGAAACTTATTATGACGTTCCGGTATCGGCAACCATGGCACAAAGTTATGACCGTAATATCGGCGTAGAGGTGGTAGACAAAGGAACAAATGCTATCGAAGGTCGTCATTTTACATTGGAATCGAATACACTCACCATTCCGGCCGGACAGTTGTCTACGGCAGTGAGACTTCGTTTCGGATACGACCAGTTCAACGATACGGATTCTTTGGGGGTAATGTTGCGTTTGGTTACTGATAAAGATAAGGTTTGGAATGAGTATGGTACTGATACAAAGGTGGTATTTCAGAAATCTTGCCCTTTCAACATAGATCAGTTTGCGGGTGAAAAGGCTTATGCAAAACTAACTTCTACTTATTTTGAAGAATTTATGAAGGGTACATCAGTTATTTTATTGCGTCCTATACGTAGTACGGACCCTAAAGATGCGCCAAACACCATTATATTGCCAAATTTTCTTTATAAAGGATATGATATGAAGGTAGAGTTTGATACAACCAATCCACTACGTCCTGAATTGATTTGGAAACCTCAGATAATAGGCACGACCGGTGAAGCATTTCAAGGAAATGTATGGGGGGACAATAAACTTCGTGCTATTCAGCCACAAGGGGCGATGTCGTATTATAATGTGTGTCAGAATTATTTCTTGCAGTATATGACTCTTTATGTAGAAGGTGTTGGTACGGTAGGTACTTATCTGAATATTGTAGAGTGGATTACTGAAGCAGAGTATCGCAAGTTAGAACGAGAACTGGGAATTAAGAAATAATTTAAATATAGATTTAGAATGAAAAATATGAAAAGGCTTGTTGGAACATGGTTGATGGTATGTGGCATGATACTGCTGCCGGCTTGTTCTGATGATGATAATAAGGTGGTGGCACCTGTCTTTCCGGAAAATGTGGAAGAGATTGCTTTGGAGTCACCGGGGGAGAAGGCTATTTTAGCTTTCAATGCCAATACAGAATGGACACTTACTTCATCAAAATTGTGGTGTCAGTTTGTCTCGAAAGATGGAAACAAAGCAATGTTGGTAGGTGCTCCCGGTAAGCAGCAGGTGGAACTAGTGATTACCGATGATATTTGGGATTTTGAAGTTGCCACTGCTGAAGTTTCTTTGAATATGGGAGGAATATCACAGGTGGTAGCTAGGGTTTCTCGTGCACCACGTAACATTCAGATAGAGGGGTATAACGAGAATACTCCTTTTAAGATAAACTATTCTGCCGGCTTGGGGGAAAGTTCTGCAATTCTTGAACTTGATGCTAATTTCGATTGGGAACTTAATCAGAAGGGAATACCTGAATGGTTGGAAATCAAGGACCTTCCATTGAAAGGACATGCCGGAAGAAAAGTGGAAATTAAGATGGAAGTTAAATCTGAGGCTAAGGTGAGCAAGCAGGAGGGGAGGTTTACCTTCCTTCAGCAGAAGACTGGAAAGGCTTGTTCTTTCCCTGTCTTGTTTAGTGGTATGGGGGCTGAAGATTTTGAAACCTCTCTGACTCCTGTATGGAACTGGACTGTGTCTGAAGGTGGTACTCAGTATGCAGCTGGTTCTATTACTGAAGATAATCCGACAGAAATGAATGATTTCCCTTTGAATATTCAAGTAGCTGCCAAAGATAACCAGTATAAAGTAGTGCGTTTGGTGAAAGGACAAATGGGATTGGTTGAGCCAGACCCTTGGAGTGGAAATGAATTCTTCAAGATTGAAGATGATGGAAAAGGTCATCTTACAATAGGTGCTTTTGAAAAGAATACTGGTAAGGAGCGCGAAGGATATATTTTAGTTTTCCCTAATGAGGTTTATGAGAAGAAATTGCAAGGAAATGTGGATAATGCTCTTTCTGATGACCTTATGGATATTAATAGCGAGTATGAGCAATATATAATTTGGAACTTCAAGCAAGAGGGAAGTGCTGAGTCTGGCACCGGATTTGAAGTATTGCTTAGTGGTTATGAACCTGTTGGTTGTAAGAAAGGGGATGGAGGTACTAATTTTAAGAATATTCTTATCGGTGAGTATTCTGTACCTGAGGAGAATATTTATAGTGTTGACATTGAATCTGGCTCATATATTCAAATTAGTCCTAAACTTACGCCGGAACAATGGGGCGGAGATTTGAAAGATCTTACTTTTGCAAGCGATAAGGAGCCTGACTTGAGTGAAGGCTGGGAACCGGCAGTTGCAAGTGATCACTGTTTTGCTGTTAGTGGTTCGCCTTCAAAAACTATGTATATTGTTTTCATTGATAAATCAAGTGGTGTTCCGCTTCCTGTAAAAGCGCTTGTTATTGTGGTAGATGGAAGTAGAACCCAAAAGAAATTGTAGCAGATAGGAATGATTAACTTTATTATGTTTGAAAACTTTTAATATGAAACTAACATCAATATTACAGAAACTCCTGATAATGCCATTGTTGTTGGTGCTGGCTGTAGGACTTTTTACAGCTTGTTCTGATGATGACAAAGAGTTGCAAATGGGAGGAGGAGAAGGTTATGTTCAGTTCAGATTGTTGAAGGAGGCTTCATACGAATCTCGTACAGTGGCTTCTGAACTGGATTATCTGAATGATGCCAAGAAGATTAAGGTAGTGCTGACTTTCAACGGTATTACAGCTTCTTATACATTGTCTTTGAATGCATATAATGCTGAAAATGCAGAATATGGTCTGCGTTCAGATAAACTTCAGCTGATGGCAGGTGCTTATCAGTTGGTAGGTTATTATCTCTATGATAAAGTGGAAAAAGAAATCTATGCAGGAGAACCGAAGAGTCCGGTTTCTATTCAAGTAGAAAACGGAGGCTTGATGGTGCAAGATATTTGGGTAAATGTGGTTCCTCGTGGCCAAGTGCGGTTCCATTTGGTAAAAGATTTGAGTGCAATTACTAAACCTGAAACCTATTCAGAAGAAAAGAAGTACTATCCTTTTAATGCAATTGCTAGAGTAACTTTGGACGTGAAGAATCTGGAAACTAAACAGACAACTCATTTGCAGGATATTAAGGTTCGTGTAATGGACGGTTTTCACGATGATCAGTCGGAAATGTCGTATGCGGTGCTCGATTCTTTGATTACTCTTGAAGCCGGTAAATATATCGTAAGCGAAATATGGACTTCCAACAAAAACAAAATGTTGTTGGAGGTAGGGGTGCTGAAAGAAGGTATGGAGTTTGAAGTCGTTGACAATCAAAATCCGGAAAAAACTCCGGTAGAAATCCCACTTACTTTGCAGGAATCTGCTGCCTATTTGAAAGACTATATGGCGTTGCGTGAAATCTGGCTTGCTACCGGAGGTGAAACGTTGTGGTCATATAGAGGAGATAACTTCCCGAAAGGAGTAAACTGGAACTTTGACAAGGATATTGACTTGTGGGGACAACAACCTGGTGTAACGTTGAATGACGAGGGACGTGTTGCTGTTCTTACCTTGGGCGATTTCGGTCCGGTGGGAAAGATTCCGGCTGCTATCGGTCAGTTGACAGCATTGCGTTCGCTTTATTTGGGTACTCATAACGATAAGCAGCACTCAAATGTACCGAACGGCTCTTCTCAGGAGTCACGCAGAATGTTTGCAAAAGCAATGATGAATCCTACTTCCGATAACAAGGATATCATCCGCAATGATTATATGGACAATTATGTGAAGAAGGATATCCGTGCCGATCTCTCAGAGCCTTTGTTGTGGGGACTCAAACATCAGGGCATAGAAATAAAATCGCCTTCTGTTAGGGTTGCTTCACGTGATATCAACTGGGGTGAACTGACCAACGGTCTTACTGGCATTGATGAGGCTATCGGTAACCTTAAAGAACTGGAGGTGCTTTATATCGCCAACTCAAAAATAAAGGAACTCCCTGCTTCAATGGTCCAGTTGGAGAAATGTACAGATGTGGAACTTTATAATAATCCTTTGATGACAAAGTTCCCTGAAGTGCTTTATAAGATGACCGGACTGGTGCAGATTAACCTTGCAATGAACAGACAGTGGACTTCGGAAGTCATTAATGCTGGTTTGGAAAAAATGTTTGATGGACCATCCAAGACGAAATTGCAGATTCTATATATGGGATTTAACAATATCAGCAAACTTCCCACAAATATCTCCAACTTGACAAAATTGGGTAAAATCGACTGTGTATATAATAAAATAGAAGGGGTATTGCCTTCTTTTGGAAAGATAAACCTAGTACAAGCAAACTTTGACAATAACCAAATTACAGGTATTCCAGATAATTTCTGTGGAGTAGAAGATGTAGAGTCTATATCTTTCTCAAATAATAAGATTAAGGAACTTCCAAAGGGATTTTTTAATCCAAAATCAGTATTTGTGATGAAATCGGTGGACTTCTCTTCTAATGAAATTACTGAAGTGCCGGAAAATTATGGAGTGAATGTTACCGAGTTCTCTCTTGCTCGCAACCGGTTAACTAGTTTTCCAAAGGGATTGTTTGCGGGAGGTTCTCCTATTGAGGTTTTGAATCTGAGTGGTAACTTGATTGAGAATATCAAAGAAGGAGATATTGTAGGTGAAAATAGCTTTATGTTGACTTCACTTGATTTAACTTTCAACCGAATTTCAAAATTCCCTTCTGACTTTCATGGAGTGAATTTACCTTATCTATATGGGATAGATGTTAGTTTCAACCGTTTGTCGGCATTCCCTTATCAACTGTTGAATATTGACCATTTGACCGTATTGGCTATCCGTAGCCAGCGAGATGCAGACGGTAATCGTACTTTCTCTGAATGGCCAAAGAAGGTTGATGAGCATAAGGGGCTTCGTGCCTTGTATTTGGGAGGTAATGATATAGGGGATGTAAATGTAACTAATAAGGAAAAGATTTCTTATATGATCAATAACTTAGATATCAGTGATAATCCAAATATCGTAATCAACGTAGCAAGTGTCTGCCCATATATTAAAGCGAAAATGTTCTTGTTGGTTTATGATCCTACCCAGGATATTCGTGGATGTGATGTGTTGGATTTGCATAAATAAAAAATATCGAAGGAAATGAATAATATATTGAAAAATATCGTAGCTTTGTCGGTCGTAGCGGGATTGATGGTATCGTGTAAAGACGATGACCAGCCTAACATTTCTGGATTATCTTTGGATAAAGAAGAAATTGTGATTTCAGATCCAAATGGTGGAGTTGAACTGGTAAACGTTTTTACAGAGTTGGAATGGAATGCTAGTACAGATGCTACTTGGATTCAGTTAGCTCCGGGTAACGGGGTGGGACAGGCTGAAGTGGAGGTGAAAGCAGATTCTTCTATCTCGTCTTCTATTCGTCAGGCTGATATACAGTTTTATGCTAAAGGTGAAGGTGTAAAAACTATCAGTGTAAAACAGTTTGGGTATAAGAAAGAAATTGCTTTGGAGAAAACAGAGTTGAATATCGAAAGTAATGCTCCTTATGAAAAGCGTTTCTTTGATGTGACTGTAACTTCAAACGTAAACTTTACTGTGGAAATTCCACAAGAAGCCAAGCCTTGGCTTGAACTGAAAAAAGGTCAAGATATAGAACTTGACTATGGAGAACGTCCACGTACCGGTAAACTTCGTTTTAATTGGAAAATCAACACTCACGAGGAAAATCGTGAAGCTGAAATTCGCTTCGTTCCTAAGAATATAAAAGAAAGAGTAGATGCTGAAACTGTGGTGCTGAAGATTATTCAGGAGCATGCTCCAGTATTGACTGATGACCGTGCCGGTGACTCGTTGGCCGTATTATCTATCTATCAAGGTATGGATGGTATGTTTAAATGGGATGCTTCTGAAAATATGCGTAACTGGAAGAATGTGGTTTTATGGAAGAACAATGACCAGATAGACGGAAAGAAGATTCCTTCTAAAATGGTGGGACGTGTGCGTGCGGTGTCTTTTACTTTGTTTAATACAAAAGAATCTATTCCATATCAGGTTTCGCAGTTTCGTTTTGCAGAATCGATAACATTTTTTAGTAATGCAAATCGGGAAGCGAAGAAAATAGAATTGGGTAATGATATCTGTACACTGCTCAATGGTCATCCGTTGAATGTTGAATTTGGAAACGGAAAGCCAAAAAGTTTCTTGAAGGCATTAAACATTAGTTCTTTGGGACTGGTGAAGTTGCCTAAAAACTTTAAGAGTGACGTGTTGGAATTTCTTGATTTGAGTAGTGCTAACTTTACAGATGATGCTTGGTTGCGTCAAGTAAACCAGAAAAATTTCCCAGCATTGAAATCTTTGGTGTTGACTAACATGCGAGTAAAATCGGTTGTAAGCAGTTTGAAAGAAGATGGAGATTTGGGATTCCGTTGGGAAACTTCTTTCGGAAACAAAGGTATTGCTTATAATGGTGCAAACAACCGAAATGCCTTTATGGAACTGATGAAATGGGAAAATCTGGAAGAGTTGTACTTGTCGTTCAGCTTGCTGGAAGGTGAATTGCCTACCGATGCCGAACTTCAGCAGCAGCCATATAATTTCTCGGCTTATCAGGATGCTGATTTTGCTGCTGTTTCTGACACCATCAAAGACGGACAGAAATTCCTTGTAGAGCATCAGATAACTCGTGTATGGCCTAAGATGAAGTCTTTGTCGCTCAACTTGAACTTTCTGACC
Source organism: Phocaeicola sp. (assembly GCA_029257865.1). Taxonomy (GTDB): domain Bacteria; phylum Bacteroidota; class Bacteroidia; order Bacteroidales; family Bacteroidaceae; genus Phocaeicola. The sequence goes on along the minus strand of JARIAN010000047.1, from coordinate 7,439 downwards.
GGCAAACTTCCTTCTTGGTTGCTTTATCATCCTAATCTGGGACTTTGGAAACCTTATTCGTTCATATTCCCGCAAGATGAAGTAGGAGTCAATTCATTGGGTAAAAAAGTTGGTTTTGCTGGTGGTGAACCACGAAGCATGAGAGACTACTCTAACTTTACAGAAGAGTTGGGCTACGATGCTTATGTGGGTAAAAACGGTTATTATTCGGTTTTCCCAAAGAGAGACCCTAACTATCGTAAAGAGAATTAATAAGTGAAGTTGATATAAACTATATATAGAACAACGAAAGATGAAAAGAAAATATTTTATCAGCGCTTTGCTTTTTGCTTCGCTGTTCACTGCCTGTAAAGATACCGAAATGGTTTCTTTTAAAACTGGTGATACAGCTACTATAACTCCCCTTCCTGCTGATGTAGTGAGTGGTGAACTTTTTGTAAAATTTAAGCCAGAAGTAGCCGATATATTGGATAAAGCTGGTGTGATTACAAGAGGTGGAAAAATGACTCGTTCCTCTATCCCTTCGGTAGATGAAGTGCTTGATATTGCCGGCGCCTATACTTTTGAGCGTGTCTTCCCGTTGGATACTCGTAATGAAGTGCGTACTCGTAAAAGAGGATTGCACCTGTGGTATATTGTCCGTTTTGACAAGGATGCTGACGTGTTGAAGATTGCCAAGGATATGGCTAGCTTGGCTGAGGTGGCTCATGTTGAGTTCAACCGTGAAATCAAGCGTGCTTATAACCCGGAAGTCCGCGCAAAAGGAGTTAGCAATGTGACTTTAAATGCTGCAAAGGTATTGAAAAGTGGAAATGTTCCATTCAATGACCCTCGCTTGTCTGATCAGTGGCATTATATTAATGATGGTACTGTACTAAACAATGAGGAGGATTTGAAAAAAAATCCGAATGCACCTAAGTTTGAGAAGGGAACTTATGCAGGAAACGATGTAAATTGTAAGGAAGCTTGGAAAAAATGTACAGGCGATCCTTCTATTATTGTTGCTGTATTGGATGAAGGGGTGATGTATAGTCATCCGGACTTGAAAGCTAATATGTGGGTGAACCCTAACGAGACATTGGGTAGCTTGACCGATGTCGATGGAAATGGTTATTGTGGAGACCGCCACGGATATAATTTCGTGACCGACAATGGATTGATTTCTTGGGGAGACCCTAACGACTCAGGACATGGTACACACGTAGCCGGTACTATTGCTGCCGTAAACAATAATGGTGAAGGGGTATGTGGTATTGCTGGAGGTTCTGGTAATAATGATGGTGTGAAAATCATGTCGTGTCAACTCTTCTCTGGAAATATGGGTGTAACTTTGTTGGGAGAAGCTAAGGCTGTGAAGTATGCAGCTGATAATGGTGCGGTCATTTTGCAGTGCAGTTGGGGATATAATTCAGGTCTTGCCAATCCTTTGTTTTATACCCCAGGCCCACGTACCGACAAGGAATGGATGACTTCGGCTGTCATGGAGAAAGAGGTCATGGAATATTTCTTGCATAATGCCGGTGACCCGAATGGAGTGATTGAAGGTGGTGTGATTATCTTCGCTGCCGGAAACGAATACTCTGCAATGGCAGGCTATCCGGGAGCATACGGTGATTTCATTTCTGTAGCTTCTATAGGTCCTGATGGAACGCCTGCTCCTTATTCCAACTATGGAACTCCTTCTGGAAGCAAAAATATGATTACTGCTCCGGGTGGAGATGGTGAAGGTACTCAGCGTAAGCGAGCATTGGTGCTTTCTACTATGCCTCAGAGTGCAATAGACCTTGGCGGCAATGCTACAGAAGGTGGATATGGATATATGGAAGGTACTTCAATGGCTTGTCCTCATGTGTCGGGCGTGGCTGCTTTGGGACTTTCTTATGCAGCTAAATTGCACAAGCATTTTCGTGCTGACGATTATCGTAAACTATTGTTGGAATCGGTTACTCCTATTGATAACAAATATGACGGATTTAAGCCTTATTGGTATGGATGGAATGAAAACGGAATGGCTGCACCTTGCTTCCAGCTCGACTTGAATGCTCATCGTGGCAAGATGGGAGGATTGATTGATGCAGCGAAAGTACTGGCCAATGTAGAGGGCTCTTCTTATGGGGGACGTCCGATGAAGTTGCCTAATGTAATGGTGCAGAATGGTGCTTCGCAGCAGATAGACTTGATTCGTGTATTTGGTAAGGTGAAAAGTGCAACTTGCCAGGTAGAAGATGCTGCTGTTGCTTCAGTGGAATATGCAGCTGGAACTCTTGTTGTAAAGGCTTTGAAGGAGGGTGCCACTAAAGCTACTATTTCTGTAGAAGTGGTAGCCGAAGATGGCAGCACTCAAACTCAGTTTCAGTCGTTTGTGATTACAGTGCGTGCTGAGGTTGGTAATGGCTGGATGTAATTTGATTTTTAGTTCATGAGAATTATTTGGAGTATAATATTCGGTTGCTTCTTTGTGCTGCGCCCTGCGTGGGGGCAGCACAGAGGGGGAATCTCTCAGAATGAGACTGGCTTGGAGCGTCCTTTGCTAGAAGGTGCTGAGGCTTGGCTCTCCTTTTCTTCTGAAGAGATGAATGTAGGTACTTTATCCGAGGATGATTATCCTTCTTCTTATACTTTCCATGTCAAGAACGATAGTGGAAAACGATTGGTGTTTACACGAACCGATAGTTCTTGTGGATGTACGGAGGTAAAGATAGTCAATCCGGTTCTTCAAGCGGGCGAAGAGACTGATGTTGTTTTGACATACTCTCCGTTTGGCCGTCCGGGAAAGATACTTAGTCAGGTATGGCTTTATGCAAACTGTTCGGATGAGAAGCCGGTAGCTTGCCTAACATTGAAAGGGAGTGTGACTCCTTCGGCTGCTCTTTGGAAGGAGTATCGTTATTCTGCCGGTGCGTTGAAGTTGCGCCGTAAGGTGGTTTGTTTTGGAGATGTTTTGCCAGGACAGAAAAGGGTGGAGCGTATTGTATGTGCCAATTCAGGAGATACTCCGTTGCAGATTATTGCATTGGCCGACAGTTTGCCATCTTATCTTAGTTTACAGATGGAACCATTCGTGTTGGAGCCTGCAGAAGAAGGCAAACTACTGATTCGAGTAGATGGCGATAAGTTGCCCGAAGGTGAAGGTGTCTGCCAGCATCGGTTGATATTGGAGGGATTGTCTGTTCCTGCCGAACAACGTACCTTGACAGTCTTGTTGCAGTATGGTGCTGCTACCGTTAAATAGTATGCTTCAAATATAAATAAGTAATGAATAATTAAATAATAGAAAACAATGATGAAATATTTCTTCACATTAATAGTATGTGCGTTGATGGCTTGTGTGTTGCCAAGCTGTAGCGATGATGAGCAGACTCCGGTAAATCCGATAGAGGTTTCTCCGATGTCATTGGATGGTACTTGGATGCTGACAGAATGGAACGGTGCCGCTTTATTGGAAGGTCAGTATGTGTATATTACTTTTACACGTCGTGATCATACGTTTGTGATGTATGACAATACGAACAGCATGTATTCACATCGTCGTAGTGGCTCTTACACCATGTTGCAGGACGAAAAGAAAGGTTTTGTGCTGACTGGTGAATATGATTACGAATTAGGAGACTGGGGCTCTTATATCGTGACTGAAATGAAAGCCGACCGAATGGTCTTGATAAAAGAAGGTACTTCTGCAGAGGTTTCGGTTTATACCCGTACCAATGGTGTTCCTTCTGATATAGAAAAAGGCAGCCGCTCTGTAATCCGCTGATTACAATTTATTTTATAAGGAAGAAGGTGTGTCGAAATGTCAAGCTACATTTTGATACACCTTTCTTATTTGGGGTAGGAAAGGATACCGACTTCGGTTCCGGTCAGTATCTTGAAAGTAAAAACGAGGGAGAAAACTACATTGTTTTCTCCCTGTTTGATTATACATAGATTATTTGGTTGTTTGAATACGGATTTGTGCCTTTTTCAAGCCTTTTCCAGTAGCTGTTAAAGTAATGTTTCCAGCCTCTTCTGTACTTTGAACTACCGCAGTCATCATTCCATTGAATACATGCATGTGAGGTAAATGGAACTCTTCCAATGAAACTGTGTTGCCATTGGCGCCTGCTCGATAAAATCCATTACCTTTTACCTTGAAGTTGATAAGGTGCTGCGCGTCAGGACAAAGGTTTCCGTCCTTGTCAACTACTTTTACAGTGATGAACGACAAGTCTTTTCCATCGGCAGTAATAATCTGACGGTCGGCTGTCAGTTCAATATGGTTAGGTGCTCCTGCTGTGTGGATTTCTTTTGTAGCTACAGCTTCACCTTTCTCATTATAGGCAACTACTTTTACGGTTCCCGGTTCATACTTGGTGTTCATCCACATCAAACGATAGCGAGATTGGCGTTTGAACTGAGCGATGGAAGCAGAATCAGCACTGTTTTCAACCGTTACAGTCATATCCTTTGTGCGTTTTCCCTGGCTTTTGCCATTGATGAACAACTCGGCGCTAGGGTAGTTGGTATATACGAATACAGGAGTCACTTCACCTTCTCGTCCCGACCAATTCCAGTGAGGAAGAATATGCAATGTTTCAGCTTCTTTATTCCAATGGCTTCGGTACAGATAATAACGGTCTTTTGGCAAACCAGCCAAGTCGATGATGCCGAAAAGTGAAGAATGGCTAGGCCAATCAGTATAATAAGGAGTAGGTTCACCAAGATAATCGAAACCAGTCCAGACAAATTCACCAATACACCAAGGTTTGGTATCGTGCCAAATCCAGTCGTCTTCTGGCAAGTTTGACCAACCGCAATGTTCTACGTCGTAAGAAGATGACTGATGGTCTTCATATTTCTGCATTGATTTACGCTCTACAGGGAATTTATACACCCCACGTGAGCTGACGGTAGAAGCCGTTTCACTACCTAGAATAATCTGCTGAGGAAGTTTGGAATAGTTTTCAGCATATTTGTGCGGGCGGTAATTGAATCCTGGCACATCCATCACTGCAGCCATATTGTTATTCACTACAGCATCTGGAGCGTCCATACCTTGAGTAACAGGGCGGGTAGGGTCTTCTCTATGGCAGATATCCTGCAACATGCGAGCTAGTTGGGATGCACGTTTCGGGTTCCACTGGTCAGGCACTTCGTTACCGATGCACCACATCACCACACTCGGATTGTTACGGTAATGGTGTAATACGTTTACGAGGTCTTTTTCAGCCCATTCGTCGAAATACTTGTGATAGCCGTTTCCAACTTTGGCTGCTTTCCATTCGTCAAATGATTCTACCATTAGCATCATACCCATTTCATCACATGCTCTGACCAGTTCAGGAGCTGGCATATTGTGTGAGGTACGGATAGCGTTACACCCCATATCCTTTAGCAGGCTGATTTGTCGGCGGATGGCAGCATCATTAACAGCAGCACCCAACATTCCCAAGTCATGATGATTACATACCCCCTTGAATTTTGTCAGTTCGCCGTTTAAGTAGAATCCTTTGTTTGGGACTAGTTGGATAGTGCGGATACCGAAACGAGTTTTATATTCATCTTTTAATTGGTCTCCTTGATAAACTTTAGATACGGCAGTGTACAACACCGGACGTTCTATGCTCCATAGCTGTGGATTGGCTATATCAAAGAACTGTTCCACCAATGAATGGTCGTATAAACTGAGTTTGCCACTTGACTGGCTGACCACTTGGTTGTTTTGGTCCAAGATTTCTGTTTCTACGCGAATTAAGCTGCGCTCAATGCCTGCAGGAACTTCCAAAGTTGTGTTTAGCTTAACCTGAGCATATTCCTTGGTTACTTTTGGAGTAGTGACATAAGTTCCCCAGGCTGGGATATGTACTCCTTCGGTAACTATCAAATGTACATTTCTATAAAGACCGGCACCAGGATACCAACGAGAGCTTTCGTTTTCATTTTCCAGGCGTACAGCCAGTTCGTTTGTCTGACCTTCCTTCAAGAAAGGAGTCGCATCCACGGTAAATGAGTTGTAGCCATAAGGCCAGAATCCTGCTTCATGTCCGTTTATATACACGCGGGCATGACTCATGGCACCGTCAAAAAAGAGAGTAGCTTTCTTTCCTTTAGTAAAAGAAGGGGCTTCGAATGACAATCTGTACCAGCCGGTGCCTACAAACGGAAGCCCACCTGTACGTCCTGCATGTTCCATCGCTTCCTTTTGTCCGTCTTGAGTAATGGCAATGTTCTGCTTGTCATTCATGATGCTGAAAGGACCGTAGATGGCCCAGTCGTGAGGAACAGTCACCTGTTTCCATTTAGAATCATCAAAATCTGCATTTGCAAATTCTGTTTTATCTGCACGCGTGAATTTCCATCCCTTTTCAAACGTCTGCTGCGTACGCACCTGCGCCTGAATGGATAATGCGGAGCACATTGCTCCCATGATTAAAGTAACAATTTTCTTCATCGTGTATTTTTATAAGTTTGTACAAATTTAAAACTTTAATGATAAACTACCAAGCGATAGTGGTTTCAGCTAGGATATCACAGCTTATACTTTGGTTATTTATAATACACACCTCTGTTTTCAGTATAGAGTTTTTTGAAAAAAATAGTAGATTTAAATATAAATTCAAAAACATACAATCGATAGGCTTATTTCAGTTCATCTACATAATAGCTGAATTGACCACCAGTTTCGTCGATTTCTACTTTTTCATTATACCAGCTGATAATCTGAATTTTGAAGTAACGTTCGCCATCAGCAGTACGTATAAGATACGTGTGATAAGAAGGGGTATGTGTCATAGGAGGCCCAGCTACTACGATAGCTCTGTCGAATAGTTTATTGGCTGAAGTCAGTGTTCGTTGCGGTCCGTAATTCGGGTCAAACCAAGGATTTTCGTCTAGACTCAGACCATTCTCATTCAAGTATCTGTTCCAGTCCTTTTGTGACATGGTTATATATACGTCTTTATCTGTATCTTCTATCCATTCAATGTCTGAAGGAATCTGAGATACACTGGTCCAGTTTTCGTAATTACCATAACCGAGGTCGGCTACCGCCCCTTTTCCCTTGCCACTCGTTCCGCCATTAGTTCGAAGATGATAACCGCAGAAGGCAATGTCCCAGTCCATACGGTCTTTCTGTCCTCCTTCTTTTATATTTTCTCCTGCAAAATTTAGATTGAAAATCTCACCTGTTCGCAGATTGAAATACATCCAGTCATTGGTATCCTGTGACACTCCGCTATAGCCTGTAATGCGTGGCATTACTTTGCCGTCGAAAGGTAACGCATCATATTCTGTGTCAAGGATACATGAAGTGGGAAGTAAGGTAGATAAGAGAAAAGCAAATCCACTTACTAATTTTTGAATTGTTCTCATATCAGTTTTTCTTTTTTATCAGTTTGAAAAATTGGTCCAATTTGAATTCTACTTGTACAAAACCACGTGTACCTGCTGTAGCTGGAACATTA